>JBLGAM010000033.1:0-29262 GCA_047612305.1 Planctomycetota bacterium
AAAGCAAATCCACTTGCTGATTATTTTTAAATAACTCGAGCACTTTGGAGAGCACAGACTTGAAATTCATCTTCTCATTCCTAGGCAAGGGCATTTTGGCGAAAGTTGAAAACGAGGAAGCAATCCCGCTCAAGGCATCTACTTGATGAATCAAGGTTTCAAGTGATTTTTTAAGTTTGGTGACATCATCCAGACGGCCATCATTTTCCAGTCTAAGTAAATGCTGGAGCGTCAACTTCATCGGGGTCAATGGATTTTTGATCTCATGTGCCACCTGTTTTGCCATTTCCCGCCATGCAGATTCTTTCTCTGTGGACGCAAGCACTTTTTTACTCGCCTCAAGCTTGTAGAGCATATTGTTGTATTCGTTGACCAAAAGGCCAATTTCATCTTTGGTACCCCAATACATAGGTTCGTTACTATCAAGATTTGTGGCTTTCAGCTTTTGCGTCAGCAGCTTGAATGGGAAAGTTAGATTCGTGGACACGAAATACGAAATGATCAGAAAAAGGATAAAAATGATCACAAATGCATTGAAAATATTTCCTAGGACATCTGCGATCACAGAATTCAACTCAGCCTCAGACTCGAAGAAAGGAACTGCCAAAATTGCAAGATTCCCCTTACTCCCTGCCGATGGGATTGCTAAATACACAGCCTTGTAACTTAAATTCCCAATTCGCTCATTTGCCAAAAACTGATTTTGACCCAACTCTTGGATCTCAGCCAAAGCGGCAGGATTCATTAAAGGGGAAAGGATTTTCTTATCGAAAATATTGGGACGGTTAGTTGCCTCCAGTCTTCCTGTAGAATTATAAAGATGTATATCACTTGCGGTGGTATTTGCTAGGCTATTGACCTCCTCGGTCAGGCGATCATTTGAAACGTTGCCTGGTTCTTGATTATTGAGGAACCTACTCAGATTTCCACGAATCAAAGAAGCTTTCTGGATGTATTGCCTATCCAGATCCTCTCGATAACTATTTGCTAATAGGCCGATGGTGATAATGCTAATGATAATGATGGGGAAAAAGAAAGCAAAATTGAGATACAGCTGAAGCTTGGTACTGTAGTTGAAATCAAAATTTCGATAGCCTTTTAAAAGGGTATTGATCAGAATTGTAAAAAAAGTAAGGAAGACAAAGCTCACAAAGAAGAGCGAAATATTCCCGAAAAAGTAGGAAAGAGTTTTTGTTGATGAGGAGACTATGATAGTTTCCTCATCATTTTGAATTCCCAAATGATGGTATCCATTTTGATTGATCCCTTCAGTGAAAAAAGTAGAACGTCCAACGAGCAACTCAGGCTTCAACTGGAGAAAATTGAATGAACCAGAGCTTCTGATGAGCTGATTTTCTTTGAAGATCGCATAGTCATATCGGATTGGATCTAGCTTTTCGCTGTATTGCTTGTCCAGTAAAAGTTTTGGATAAACACTACCTGGTTGAACCCGAAGTTGAATAAAACCAAGATATATGGTCCCGAGTTGTACCCCCTCTTTAACAACTGAGATCAAAGAAACAAATCGATTTCCTGAATTCTGCTCATCACCTCGAATGAAATACAAGCCACGAACCGAAGTGGCATAATCACTTTTAACATATTCGGAGCGAAACTGTTGAAGATCAGTCCCGTCCGGAGGACCAAGTATTTGCTGTCCGGAGGAAGAAAAAATCCGAACTTGAACCTCGAACTGATCGAAGTAATTGTCTAAATAAATTCTTCTGATCTTGGTCTCTATTGGTTCCTTTGAGAAAAAAGGGTCAGCTATTCTAGTCTGAATAAAAAGATCTCCTTTGATTCGATTGAAAATCTCTCCCAAGAAAAACTCAGTCATTACATCATTCTCAATCAAATTTTGCGTGGCAAATCGATTTTTTGATTGAATAAGCTGAGAGTTTTCTGTTTGAAAAGTACTGATTCCAACAATAATTGCAATAATCAAACTGGCAAAGAAAAATGTCAAAAATGTATCTAGCCCTAGCCGAAAGACATTTTTAAATAATTCGAACCTTAGAATCAAGAAAAAGAAAATGAGGTGAATAAACCAAACTATGGCTGCCCAAGTCGAAAAGAAGAAAATGAAGCCTAAAACTGGAATCCCACTAGCCAGAAGTAAAACATAATAAGATTGCTTCTTAGCTTTCAGCTCGAGGAGGAGATTGATCAGTGAGAGGGAAAAGAGTACATAAATTGCCCCCCAGAGAAATAAAATCACAAAACTTAGCCCTTTAAACAGATCAAAATCAGCTATCGAGTTGATGTCCAAGGCCCACTGTGAATTTTGAATCAAATCGCTTGGGAGAAACCAAATTAAGTAAAGAAACAATGAACTAATCAAAAATGAAACTAAGAAGAACAACCTAATCTCATGTGGTTCCTTTAAGATTTTAATTTTTTCAAGTATAGGCTTAGAAACCAGCTGAAAAATAATTAATCCAAAAATGAGGGTCCCGCAAAGCGTATTAAGCAACAAATCCCCCAAGCTTGGATTGAACCAAGAGGAAGCATAATTCGATGGGTCAAATAAGCTAAAATTGAGAAAGCCGGAGGGGAACTCCAAAACTAACATGATAAGCCTAAAGCCCATCACCATACTAATGGCATAGCCTATGGCCTTCCAACGTCTACCCATTCGCCACTTCTTCAATACAAAATTTGAACTAAATATAAAGTAAAGAAGGAAAACCGAGGTGAAGAAAATGAGTAAAGCAGAATTGATCACTCTTCCTGCAGGAGCATAGCCCATTAAAAAGCTTACCCTGAAAAGTTTAATGCCTGCCGGATTCGTGACTAGCTGACCAAGATTTCCCTCGGGCGAAAACACTTCAAACTTATTATTCCCAAAGAGCTCTAGATTTGCTCCAGTGATCAAGTAATCATTTTCTATCGTTCCTGGCCAAACTAAGCGGATGGCGTGAACCATCCTGAACTCGGCGTTATTTCTTCGTATCGTCCGACTTTTTAATAAAAGGGTGCCATAAGTTCCTTCGATAAGTTGATAGTCCTTATTCAGGTCAATACTTGTAAAATCTAATGTGAGTGAAAAGTCAGACCAAAAAAGCAATTCCCCGGAAGGGTTTAGAATAAAAAATGGATGCTTATGTATCGGATTACTTATTTTTAGAAAACTGAGTGTATCCTCGTTTCTCACGTCCATAAGAATCTGGATGAAATCTTCATCAAACTCCCGGTCTACTGCTTGAATTCTATCCTGAAGATCTTTGAGATAGCTCTCTTGATCGCTTTTTTGAAGAAAAAAGAAATTGAGGATAAGAACAACAAGAAGAGAAAACACACTGATAAGAATTACCAGCCTTCGGATTTCATGATTCATTTCCTTGTAAAATAAAAAAAGCAAAGTGTCTGATCAAACTTTGCTATTTTTTGATTTAGCGAATTGCCAATTTTGCTTTTTTCTTTTTTGCTGCTCGATACCAAAAGAACCCAATTGCTCCTGCAATCAAATATGGCATTAAAAAAAGATAGAGAATTCCATTATTCAATCCTGCGCCTATGGATGTATCTCCATTACTTACGTTGTTTTCGACCGACGCTCGACACATGGCACACTGGGCAAAAGAAGCACTATGCACTAATAGTACAAGTAATGAAAGGGAAGCAACTCTCGCAAAATTCTTCAATTTTCTTTTCATCTATCTGTTTTTTAATATCTCAATGGGTATAATAAGGAGAGATCATCAGATAAACAATAACTCCTGTCACAGTCACATAAAGCCAAATTGGATAAGCGAATTTAACCACTTTTCGGTGTTTTTCTCGTTGATCGGTCAAACCATAATAGTAAGCAAAGAGAATTGGAAAAAGCGCCACAGCAGCCAATATAATATGTGTAATTAAAAGGGAGTAATAAATTGGCCTTACAATCCCTTCCCCTCCAAATGTAGTGCTCTCAGCAGCCGCATGATAGACCACATAGGAAACTAGGAAGATTGCTCCGAGAACAAAGGCAATTGTCATAGAGGCCCCATGATAAGCAATCTTCTTGTTTTTGATAAAGACGATCGCTGCTATCAAAGCAATAGTCGCCGCTGTATTGATTACCGCATTCAGATGAGGCAGAAAGTAAACTAAGTCAGAACCTAGTTCCAGCTTTGTCGGCATGAAGATTAAAACTGCAACAGCCAATGGAATAATAATTGAAATGGCAATAATCCAAGCTTTGACTTTTTGCTCAGATTGAATTAGAGTGGCTTTATTTGCTCCCATATAATAATATTTTAACTTCTAACATAAGTAAGTCTACTTCCTCACGATTTGTTCCAGAATAATAACCTCTAATTCTACCTTGATCATCAATTAAGACAAATTTATCGCTGTGTGCAAAATCATCCGGAACTCCCATTCCATCTAGCGTAGGTAAAATAAAACCGCATTTGGCTAGTTGGTAAATCTCATCTTTATCCCCTGTGAGAAAATTCCATTTACCTGCCCTTGCATTATGCTTAACAGCATAATCTTGTAGGATTTCCGGAGTATCATAAGTAGGGTCAATACTAATTGATAAGATCTGAAGATTAGATTCCTCTCGAAACATATCATTTACCCGTTCCATTTCAGAAGACATGACGGGACAAATAGAGGGACAAGAAGTAAAAAAGAAGTCAACAACTGTGACTTTACCTTTCATCTCTTTGCTCCCTACTGCTTCACCTTTTTGATTGGTAAAAGTGAATTCAGGAATATAATGCTGAGTAGTGTCTGCAATTGGACATTCCTGAAATGGATTATCTACTCCATGTTCAAAGAAGATTGGGATATCATAGGTATTATTCCCAAAACTTCTCAAAAACATAAAAATCAAAACTGGAACCAGCAAGATACAGACCAGCACAAACCCTTGTAATATTCGTAATCCTTTCATTGCTTTATGTAACAAAAAAGAAGGTTGAAATGTCACACTTCAACCTTCTTCTTTTATATTTTTTTTTGAATTACCAACGTACCAAGAAAATATCAGAGCCTTCTTTCATTAATGCGATAACTAACCACACCAAGAAAATTAAAGGTACAATGATCGAATAGAACAAAGGTTTAGCTTCTTCCCCTAGGTGCATGAATTCCATCATGATATACTTAGCTTTCCAAACTGTCAAAGCGATAAAAAGGAAATAAAGTAAGATTCCCCGATCCATAGTGAAGGCCATGATAAATTCCACCACCGTAATTGCCAAAAGAATCCCAGCAGTTTTCCAGATTTTTATAATCTTTTTGTTGTCTCTAGGTGCTACTACTAGCGTTGATTTATTTTCCTGAATTTGCATAGTTCAATTTTTAAGAGTCCCTAGATAAGATAAAACAGGGTAAATACAAATACCCAGACCAGGTCAACAAAGTGCCAATATAAGCCGATTTTTTCGACCATTTCATAGTGACCTCTACGATCATACTCCCCAACAGCTGCTTGATAGAAAACAAGGAATAGCAAAAATACACCTATAGTTACGTGAAATCCATGGAATCCAGTGATAAAGAAAAATAAGTTTGCAAAGGAGGCAGGACCATATTCGTTTACAGTAAGGTTAGCTCCATAGACTGTCTCTGTAACCAATCGATTCAGATCATTTATGTAAGTAAGTACTGTCCCCGATTCAGTGCCATGGATAAAGTGATTCCACTCCCATGCTTGGCAGCTTAAGAAGGTAATACCTCCCAATAAAGTCCAAAGCATCCATTTCACAACATCATCGCGATCATTTCTATGACCCGCTTCTACAGCCAACACCATCGTAACAGAGCTTGAAATCAAAATAAATGTCATGATCCCAACGAAAATCAAAGGTGCATGAAGGCCATGAACAAATGGTAATGCTTCAAACACCAATTCAGGAACTGGCCAATATTCATTTGAGCCAGTAAAAGTTTCTAAAGAACCCTCGTATGCTGGATAGGTTACTCTGGTAGCCACGTAAGTAATCAGGAATGCGGCAAATGTGAAGATATCCGAAAGGAGAAAAAACCACATCATGAGCTTTCCATAACTTGCTTTGAAGGGTTCGTTACCACCTCCCCAAGTGCCTCTTTTCGAGCTTACTTCAATAGTTGTAGAATGCGCTGACATATAATATAAATTATAACTGGGATTAAATTTAGTGATTCAAAAGTAAAAACATAAATAAATAGATCCAAAGTGCTCCAAGAAAATGCCAATAAGTAGTGGCCATCTCAAACGTATTCATTGACTTTGAATGTACTTTATATCTGAAGGTCGAAATTAGCACAAAAATCAGAAATATTAGACCACTGATTAGGTGGACTGCATGCATTCCTGTCAAAACATATAAAAAAGACCCTGCTGGGTTTCCCACGAAAAACACCTCACTTGCTACAAGGGCTTTCCAACTGAACCACTGGCCAACTAAGAAACAAACTCCTAAAATCATTGCTAGGGACATACCTAATCTCAACTGAATGAAATTATCTTTTTTTGCGGAAATGTATGCCCAGTGTAAAGAAATTGAACTCAAAATAACAATTCCAGAGGTTACCCAAAAAATTTGAGGTAGATCATAATCCAACCAATTACCTTCAGCTTGTCGCACTATAAGGGCACTTGTCCAACCTGCGAAGACCATCACCACGGACACAATAAACAACCACAATGCAAACTTTTTAGGATGCATGGAAATTGGCTGATCCACCATGTCTACATATTTCAATTCTTTCTCCATAATTAAGGCAGTTTATCCAGTAAGTAAGCAATCTGCACTATTGGCAAATACAAGAATGAGCCAAACATAATTTTCAAAGCTGATTTTCTAGAACAATCACGCATCAATGAAAAGGTTTGAGCTAGGAAAAGTACACCACAAACAGTGGCCACAATACCAGAATTTAAACCAGTCAACCCGAAATAACTTGGTAATAATCCTAATGGCAACAAAAACAGTGTATAGATCATAATTTGAACTGCTGTATTTAGGTCTTTACCACCACCGCTAGGAAGTAGCTTAAATCCTGCAGCTTTATAATCTTCATCACTTACCCAAGCAATCGCCCAGAAATGTGGAAACTGCCAGATAAATTGGATTCCAAAGATGATTAAAGCCTCATACGTAATTGAACCTGTTGCCGCAGTCCAACCTAAAAGTGGAGGCATTGCACCAGGTATAGCACCTACAAAAACAGCAATTGGACCTACCCTTTTAAGTGGAGTGTAAACAAAAGCATAGAGAATCATACTCAAAACCCCAAGTCCAGTTGTCAGTGGATTAGTAAAAATCCAAAGCAAGGAGATCCCAGCTAAGGCAACAAAAGCTGTAAACCAGTATGCTTCTTGTAGAGAAATAACCTGCATAGGTAATGGACGGTTTTGGGTCCGCTTCATTAGCTTATCCAAATCTCGTTCAAGAATTTCATTCATTGCACCTGAGGCACCACTTATAAGAAACCCTCCAAGAGCCAACCCGATAAAACCTGGCCAGCCAAAAGAAACACCTCGATCACCGAGGATATATCCGAAAACCGCCGAAAAAGTAACCAAAGCAGAAAGTCTGAATTTCAATAATTCAGAATAAGCTCTAAGTCTCCCAACGATGAAGCTATTCGAATAGTCAATTACTTCAACAGTGCTCATATTCTAGTTGTATTTAATCGGTATTGCTTTTGTTCTCTCAATTGAAGGATAAGGATCACCTGTACTCCAATAATTAAGGAACCAAAGATCAAATGAAGTGGCTGAAGAAAGGCCGGAATACTAAAATACGCCATACCCATTCCAGTTGCTATTTCTAATAGAATCAACCCAATTAAGAGTTGGGACCAAAGATTTATTTGTGATCTTCTGAGGGTATACTTAAATGCCCAGAAGAAATATAATAAATGAACTCCCAATAATAACAGGGAAAAAGATCGATGAATTAAGAAGTTTAAACCAACCCGCTCAACCCATTCACCTCGAAGCATATTTCCTAAATCAGTTGATATCTGATCAATTTGCTCGCGTACTTGAGTGCCTAAAACCACCTGAATAAAGACCAATAGTAATCCTATATACAATATCTGCTCAACCTTATTTGGAACATCCCTATTTATACCTTTGCTTTTTGTGAAGCGGTAAGACCGATGGTTAGCAATGATTAAAATTGCCACTAAAAGCAAAGCTAAAATCATATGCACGGTAATTATCCAAGAAAGAAGATTAGTCGATACTACAATCGAACCTATCCACCCAATGAATAATACTAAAATCAATGAAACAAAGGCAAGAATTGGGATCAACCTATCAACTTTCCAGAGTGGAATTGACTTCCATACTGTGAGGATAATCAGAAATCCAATGACCACACCCAACAATCTATTCAAATATTCAATCCACGTTTTAGTAGCGTTGAATTCTTCTTCAATAAGGATGGACTTATCTTCTGCAATTTCCCTAGCTGTCTCTTCGAAACCAAATTTTGAAAGTGAAGCTACAAACCGTTCATTTTTGGTTATTCTTTTCTCAAGATAAATCTCCTGATAATTAGCAGGAAGTTGATCTACGTGAGTTGGAGGAATTATACTACCGAAGCATTTTGGCCAGTCAGGACAGCCCATTCCAGAGCCTGTACTTCTAACTATTCCACCTACTAAGATAAGAACATAAACAGCAATGACCGTGAAACGACTCACCGAGCGAAAGCTGTTTATGGTTTTATTAGTGTTTAGATTCATTTGCTACCAAGACCTCTTCATCTTCCTTCATAATCTCTAACTCCAATTTCACTAGCTCTTGCTCATGAGGAAGGTTAGATTCAGGAGTGGCAGACAAGGGAACTGTCTGAGGAATGAAATCTTCTTCAGCACCTGGCTTAGAATAATCATATGGCCATCTATAAACGGTAGGAATTTCACCTGGCCAGTTACCATGACCTGGATATAGTGGAGTTGTCCACTCCAAGGTATTTGATTTCCAAGGATTCAGAGTTGCTTTTCTACCTCTATACATGCTGTAGAAGAAGTTGAAAATAAAGATGAATTGTGCTGTAAATGTGATGATCGCTGCTACAGAAACAAACATATTTAAGTCAGTGTACATATTAGCAAATTCGAAGTTGGTCCAGCTATAATATCTTCTTGGAAAACCAGCAATACCAATGTAGTGCATAGGGAAGAATACTAAGTAAACTCCAGTGAATGTCAACCAGAAGTGAATGTATCCTAGTTTGGCATCCATCATACGCCCAAACATCTTAGGGAACCAATGGTAGACTCCTGCCATCAAACCGAAGAAGGATGCAGATCCCATTACTAGGTGGAAGTGAGCTACTACGAAATAAGTATCGTGAAGCTGGATATCAATTGCCGAATTACCCAGGAAAATACCTGTCAAACCTCCGGAAATAAAGAAGGATACTAGGCCAATGGAGAATAACATCGCTGGAGTGAAAATCAAGTTTCCTCTCCAAAGTGTTGTTAGATAATTAAATACTTTAACGGCAGATGGAACTGCGATGATCAAAGTAAGGAACATAAAGATCGAACCAAGGAAAGGATTCATTCCTGATACGAACATGTGGTGAGCCCAAACGATAAAGGAAAGTATTGTAATCCCGAGCATCGAGATAATCATTGCTTTGTATCCAAAAATAGGCTTTCTGGAATTTGTAGCAATAACCTCTGAAGTGATTCCTAGAGCTGGAAGCAATACAATATAAACTTCTGGGTGACCCAAGAACCAGAATAAATGTTGATAAAGAACTGGGCTACCTCCTGTATTAGGAAGAGCTTCTCCACCAATGTAAATGTCAGAGAGGTAGAATGATGTGCCAAAACTTCTGTCAAACACTAAAAGGAGCGCCGCAGCAAATAATACTGGAAAGGACAATAGCCCGATTACCGCCGTAAGGAAGAAAGCCCAAATTGTTAATGGCAACCTTGAAAATGACATTCCTTTGGTTCGCAAATTAATTACAGTTGTGATATAGTTAATACCACCGAGTAAGGAAGATGCAATAAAAAAGGTCATTGATACTAGCCACAAAGTCATACCTAGACCTGAACCCGGAATGGCTTGTTCCAAAGCGGAAAGAGGAGGATATACAACCCATCCACCACCAGCAGGACCTGTTTTTATAAACAGAGAAATAAACATAATCACGCCTGATACAAAAAAGAACCAGTAGGACAACATGTTCATAAATCCAGAAGCCATATCACGGGCACCAATTTGGAGTGGAATGAGGTAGTTGGAAAATGTACCACTTAATCCCGCTGTCAAAACAAAGAATACCATGATAGTACCGTGCATTGTAACCAATGCAAGGTAAAAAGTAGGGTCCAATGCTCCAGCCTCAGTAATCCATCCACCTAATAGAGGGCGGAGGAAAGACAAATCCATTTCCGGGAATCCAAGCTGCAGGCGGAATAATATTGAAAGAAAACCACCTATTAAAGCCCAAAACATACCAGTGATTAGAAACTGCTTTCCAATCATCTTGTGATCTTGGGTGAATATATACTTCGTTACAAAATTATCATGATGCTCATGATCAAGATGATCATGTGAAGCAGAATCATGATTTGCGACAGTTGCTGTAGCCATAATCTATAATTTTGTTTATTTATTTTCTTTTAATTGAATTTCCGCTAATTCTTTTGTCTCTCCAGGAAGACCTTCGGCTAAAGCAGGATCTATCTGAATAAAAGATCTTTGCTCTGCGATCCATTTTTGATAAGCCTCCGGCTCTACTACTTCAATTACTTTTCTCATACCAAAGTGACCTCGACCGCAAATTTCTGTACAAGCAATTTCATAGTTAAATTCTGGATCATCCAATTCAATCCTCATTTCTGCAGTAGTCTTAATAGGTACAAACCAAAATCTGGTTGGCATACCAGGCACTGCATCCATTTTCAACCTCATGTGAGGCGCAAATACAGAGTGAAGCACATCTCTTGCTCTAATCTTGAACAAGACCGGCTCTCCCTTTGGAATAACAACTACAGGAGATGGGAAATCATCCACAGAATTTTTGTCAGTGAAATCTATTCCATGAGAATTAGATGCAGTAATCAATCGATAATCATAATCACCCAAAACATTGTCGGTCCCAGGATATCTTACTTCCCAAGCAAACTGATAGCCCATAATTTCAACCACATGTGCTTTTTCAGGAGCAGGAGCAGTGATGTCAGACCAAGCCATCCAACCAGAAATAACTAAACCCGCTAATACAATTCCCGGAACAATAGTCCAGATAATTTCTAGTTTATTATTATCAGGATAAAAGGACGCTTTTCGGTTTTCGCTGTACTGATATTTGTATGGGAAAACAAACAATAACACGTGTGTAATTAAAAACACCACACCGGTTACCGCCATGGTAATCCAAAACAACTGATCTGTTACGATCCCATGTTCAGATGCAATAGGTAATTGATAGTTGTCATATTCTTTAATCGAATACCAGAACATTAAAGCGCCTGCTCCCAACATGAACACTATGAACAACATCGCATTCACCTTATTACTTCCAGAGGCTATTTTTTTGTCAGAGCCTTTTACTACTGTAACCAATGTTTGGATTCTATAGACCATCCAAACAATGGATAGTAATAATAGAACACCTACTCCAATCAGAAATCCGTACATACCTTAATTTTTTAGGCTGTTATTAAATGTGATGATGATAACTCTCTTCAAGCATTGGGTGATTTTTAGGGATCAAATTCCCTTTGGCTAAGCCCCCTAACACTACCAACGCCATTGCCGAACCATAAACTAGAAACATTCCAACTTCCATGAATCCTACACCGCCATTTTGTCCGAGAGTGCCAGGTTGTACCATCAAGAAGAAATCAACCCAATGACCTGCTATAATAAGTGAACAAACCAATTTAAGAAATACACCATGTCGTTTCGAATTTCTTGTCATTAAAACTAGGAAGGGTAGCACAAAGTTCATCGCTATATTTACAAAAATGAACGGTCCATACACGTCAGAGCTCAACCTCTCAATAAAATAAACTGATTCTTCAGGTATATTGGCATAATAGATCAATAGAAACTGGGAAAACCATAAATACGTCCAGAAAATAGTGAATCCAAAAACGAATTTGCCCAAGTCATGGATATGGTTTTCATTGATCATTTCAAGATAACCTTCTCCTTTAAGAAAAATAGTAAGCAACGTCATAGCAGAAAGACCTGCGACGAACCAAGAAGAGAATACATACCATCCAAAAAGAGTGGAAAACCAGTGTGTGTCTATAGACATAATCCAGTCCCAAGCAGCTATCGAAGATGAAACTGCAAAGAAGATGATGAAGAAAGCTGACATGCTTCTGATCTTGTACCATGATGTACTTCCTCCAAGGGAATCTTCAGCGTAGGATAGACTCTTTAACTTATTGAAAAAGAATACCCAGAAACCAAAGAACAAAACCATTCTAAAAATATAGAATACTGGGAATGTACCCTTAGCCATTGGCCAATAGAAGAAAGCTCCTTTTCCGTCAATGATCTTATCATACTCAGGTCCGCCTTCTACAAACAAAGCACTATGCGTCCAATGGAATAGATCGTGGTTTGCTATAAAGAAAGTTGCAATCATTAAAACTGCAGCATATGGCAACCAATTTCCAAATGAAAGCATCACCCTTACAATAGGTGCAGACCATCCTGCCTGCGCGGCATACTGAATAGCAAAGAAGAAAACTCCTATAATTGCAATGCCAGTAAAATAAACATTATTGATCCAAAGATTGGCATAGAGTCTTTCATACCAATGAAATGGATGAGCAGCTACCTCAGGACCTTCTTCAGCGTGACCTCCGAAGATGCCCATCAAAATGCCGATAACAAGAAGTACTGCACCTATTCCCAAAACAGTCAAAATAGACTTTCTGGTAGCTGCGGTCAAAACAAACTTTTGATCCAGATTATAGTGTTGTGCGTCGTGAGCCATAATTAATTTGCTGGAGTTTCTTCAGTTGATACTTCGGCCTCAGCTACTACAGGAGTTTGTGCACCTTGACCACCTTGAATTTTTTGTTTTACGTACGAAACGATCTTCCAACGATCCTCAGGAAGGATTTGAGAACCATGAGCTCCCATTCTGCCTTTTCCTTTTGTGATCACATGGAAAATATGTCCTTCTGGTAGACCTAAATAGGCTCCTCCGGTTAGATTCGCAACACCGCCAATCTTCATTCCAGCCTTTCCATCACCTTGTCCACCTTTTCCATGGCAAGTAGAACAATAGTTGAGGAACAACTGCTCACCTTCAGCCAATACTTGATCTGTCGGCTCAAATGGGTTCCTCACTGTTTGTCCGGCTAATTCCAATTCGGAAGTCTTCAATCTGTAAGGCAGATAACCATTTTTATTACGAGGAACGGTATTCGCTACCGGCTCTCTCATATTCATGTTATTGAGGTTATGAATATTACTATTGTAATACTCCCCTTTTCCATCCTCACGTGTGGAAAGCCAAGATCCTTGGGATTCATCTGTGATTTGTGACAACGGCTCATAAGCCACTGAGTGATACATCTGAGGGGCATATTCAAGACCCTGATCATTCCCTTCAGCTTTGCATCCAACCAGAAGTAATCCAGCCATTGCATATGAAAGTAAACTATAAGTATTAGTAATCTTCATCGTTCCAGATTTACTATTCAAAACTTTTTTTATTAACCTCTGTAGCTCCAGAAGATTTAAGAATTGCTTCAATTGCAACTAAATCGATCGCGGAATTATTCGCAATATCAATGGCCATGATGTGCTTATCATCAGTGCTTCTCACATCAAATATTCTAGGTTGAGCCCAAGGCTTCAAATTAGAGCTGATCATGAAAACACCCACCATACCGAAAGCTGCCAATAGAACAGTCATTTCGAATGTAACTGGAATGAAAGCGGGGAAGGAAGCATAATCTTTACCACCAATAATCATAGGCCAGTCAAAGCTCATCATATAGTACTGCATGGTCAAAGCCAGAGTAGTACCTAAAATGCCAAATAAAAAGGCTGCAATAGGCAAACGACTTCTTTTGTAGCCAAGAACTTCGTCTAATCCGTGAACGGGATAAGGAGAATAAACCTCATCGATTTTCACTCCGTTAGCTCTCACTTCTTCTACTGCGTGGAGTAACACGTCCTCATCGTCAAATACTCCTAAAACAAAATGTGTATCTCTTTCCATGATTATTTAGACACTTTTTCAGATGAAGATTTCAATACTGCCTTTACCTCTGCCATGTTAATCACTGGGAAAAACTTTGCAAACAAGAAGAATAAGGTGAAGAATAATCCAAACGTAAACAAATAAACTCCCACGTCAGCCCATGTTGGATAGAACATCGCCCAAGAAGATGGTAGATAGTCTCTGTGAAGTGAGGTTACGATAATTACAAATCGTTCAAACCACATACCGATATTCACTACAATAGATAATGCAAATGTTGCTGCAATTGAAGTTCTGATTTTCTTAATCCAGAACAATTGTGGAGAAACCACATTACAAGTCATCATGGTCCAATATGCCCAAAAGTATGGACCAGTTGCTCTGTTGTAGAAAGCATAGAACTCAGGTTCTACCCCAGAATACCAGGCAATAAAGAACTCCGTGATGTATGCAACACCTACAATCGAACCCGTTACAATGATTACAATATTCATCAACTCGATATGCCCAATTGTGATATAATCTTCAAGTTTGAATACTTTTCGGGTTACAATCATCAAGGTCAAAACCATTGCAAAACCAGAGAAAATCGCCCCAGCAACGAAATATGGAGGGAAAATCGTGGTGTGCCATCCAGGGATAACTGAAGTTGCAAAGTCAAAAGATACAATAGTGTGTACAGAAAGTACAAGAGGCGTAGCCAAACCTGCAAGGATTAAAGATACTGACTCGTATCGCATCCAAGTTTTGGCAGCGCCATCCCAACCGAATGAAAGTGCACCATAAATAGTTTTTCTCAAACCAGTAGCTCTATCTCGGATAGTGGCAAAATCAGGGATCAAACCGATATACCAGAATACTAATGAAACTGAGAAATAGGTAGAGATCGCAAACACGTCCCAAAGAAGCGGTGAGTTGAAATTAACCCATAGTGATCCAAAAGTATTTGGAAGCGGAAGTGCCCAATAAGCTCCAAGCCATGGACGACCCATGTGAATAACAGGGAACATCGCAGCACAAATAACAGCGAAAATGGTCATCGCCTCTGCAGCTCTGTTAATGGATGTTCTCCATTTCTGTCTGAAAAGCAACAATACTGCTGAGATCAAAGTACCTGCGTGACCGATACCAACCCACCAAACAAAATTGGTGATATCCCAGGCCCAACCCACAGTTTTATTTAGACCCCACATGCCAATCCCCTCCCAGAGAGTAGCAATAATTGCAATCGATCCTAGAGCTAATACTCCGGCAGCGGTAAGGAAAGCAAGGAACCAACCTAAAGATGGTTTTCCTTCTACTTGACGGCACACATCATGTGTGACATCGTGGTAGGTTTTACCCCCGGTAACTAATGGATCTCGTACGGATGAAGTAACCTGCATAGTTTATAAAATTAAGATTACGCTTCGTTTTTGTCTTTATTTCTGATTTTGGTAAAGTACCAAACGTTGGGACTAACGTTGATCTCTTCCAATACATGGTAAGCTCTTTCTTCGCCAACCTCTTTCAATGCTGAGGTGTTGTTCTCCTCAATCTTAAGAATCTTAGAAACTTGGCTATTTGCATCATTCATGTCCCCAAATACCAAGGCATCGGTAGGACAAGCAACAGCACAAGCCACATTGATTTCGCCATCTTGTACTTTTCGCTTCTCGCGCTTAGCAGTCAATTTACCAGCCTGAATACGCTGCACACACATTGAGCATTTCTCCATCACACCTCGTACTCTTACAGTGACGTCTGGATTCAACACCATTTTACCTAGGTCATCATTCTGGGCAACATTGACTCCAGCGAAGTCTTTATTGTCATGGTACTTAAACCAATTGAATCGACGGACCTTATAAGGACAGTTGTTTGCACAATATCTTGTACCAATACATCTGTTGTATGTCATTTGGTTTAGACCTTCAGATGAGTGTGTAGTTGCTGCCACTGGACATACTGTCTCACATGGTGCATTATTACACTGCTGACACATCATCGGTTGGAAAGTCACTTCTGGATTATCAGCTGCGATTTCCAATGCTTTCAAATCATCTGCCGGAGCATCTGAAGAATAATAGCGATCAATTCTGATCCAAGCCATTTCTCTTCGGTTCAATACTTCCTGCTTACCCACTACTGGCACGTTATTCTCCACCTGACAAGCAATAGAACATGCGCTACATCCAATACAAGAGTTCATGTCAATGGCAAGACCCCAGTGATGTTGGCTATATTGATGCCCTTTCCAAAGCGAAATCTTTGATGGCTTTATAAATTCGCCATCTTTATAAACTTCCGGATGATATCTTCCAGCTCCTGCATCCTTCTTGTATTCGCCTAGAGTGGATTCTTGGATTACGTTTTCACGTCCCATGAAAGTTTGGTGAGTCTGCGTTCTTGCAATTTTGTATTTATCTTCAGTAACGGCAACTTCTACTCCAGCAGTAATATCGAAATTCACAAAGCCTTTTGAAGCATCAAGCAATCCGTAAGCATTTACACCTACTCCATTTGCTACTCTTCCAGCTTTGGTTCTACCATATCCTACCGCCAAACCAAAAGTACCATCTGCCTGACCAGGCTGAATCATGATCGGAACGACCAGTGATTTACCATTTACAGTTATCGATGCCTTTCCTGTATTTTCTTCATACATGGTAACTCCATTCTCTGTAGCCCATTTCTGAGAAACAGTCAGGTAGTTATCCCAAGTCGCCTTAGTAATTGGATCTGCCATCTCTTGTAGCCAAGGATTGTTGGCATAAATACCATTTCCTATTCCTACTTTAGAATAAATCACCAATTCAGGGCTTGTATTATCAGTTGTTGATGCTTTCGCAACAGCAGCAGCTGCAGCAGACACATCTCCTATCGGAGTGGGCGCATCGGCTGTAGAATCAATTGCCAAAACCCCATTATATAAGGTAGTATCCCAGAACTCTTGGAAATCACCTGCGGTTTCGACCAAGGTATAGACCTCATTTTGCCAAACTGACTGAAGGAAATCAAAATAATTAGAAGTAGAGCCACCCCAAACAAGGAAAGATTCCTGTGCTTGTCTAGAATCAAACAATGGAGAGATCGTCGGCTGAGAAAGAGAGAAATGTCCACGCTTCGGCTCGAAATCATTCCAAGACTCTAGGTAATGGTGATCTGGTGCAACCATTTGTACCAAAGATGAAGTCTCATCCATTGTACCGTTTGTTGCCAAACTTACTTTTGCTTTAGCAATACCTTCAGCAATTTCAGCTCCTTTTGCGAAATCATAAACTGGATTACAGTTGTAGAAAATTACTCCTCCAACTTGTCCCGCTTTCAATTCAGCAACGAATTGATTCATTCGAGCATCATCACCTTTTCTGAAATGAACTGGATTTGCAAAATCAACTGTAGTTCCATTCGCACCTAGCATTTCATTGATTGCATTGATCACAACTTGTACATTCGGATCATTAGATCCAGATACTACAAGTGATGCACCTTTACTGACCCAAAGATCATTTGCGGCTTTGTCTAAATGCGTTATTTCAACTGCTCCAGCAGAAACTTGAGTTGCTCCAGCTTTTTTTGCAATAGCGTTATAAAGTGCTAATACCGCCAATCCGCTTTGAGAAGCTCTGATTGGAGTTCTGTAATCCGCATTTGCACCAGTCATCGATAGATTCGATTCAAACTGATAATGACGGGACATTTCGCGATGCTCTTTGTTAATCTTTCGAGTCTTTGCGTATTGTCCAGCAAATTCAATTGGAGAAATCCAGGTACCTAAAAAGTCTGCTCCGAAAGAAACAATGGTCTTCGCTTTATCAAATGAATAAGAAGGAATAACTGCAGTACCATAGTAGGTCTCAGCTGCTTTCTTAATACCATAATTTGAAATAGGATCATACTGGATCAATTCCGCTCCACCTACTGAATCAGAGAAAATCTGAATAGCTTGTAGCGTAGAAGGAGAAAGAATAGTATTTGATACAATTTTTACATTTCCAGCAGAAGCAAACTTCGCTTTAACCTGTGCATCTATTGTAGCCCAATCCGATTTTTCACCACTGATGTAAGGACTGGCTAATCTCTCTTTGTCATACAGCGAAAGGATAGATCCTTCTACGATGGCATTAACTTTTCCTTTATTAATAGGAGAAAGTGAGTTTCCGTCAATTTTGATCGGTCTCCCCTCTCTTGTTTTTACTACGATAGAGGCATAGTCACCTCCAGTAGAATAAGTAGAAGCGTAGTAATTAGGAATAGAAGGGTTGATATCAACCGGCTTGTTTACATAAGGGATCGCCTTTCTTATTGGAGCCTCGCAAGCCGCTAATGATGCTGCTGCCAAACTGAAACCCATTACTTTAAGAAAGTCTCTTCTTGAAGACCCTCCATCTTCGCTTAAGCTTGACGGAAGCTCGACAAATTCTTTATCGGCGTTCTTTACAAACTCTGGATCGTTATTGAGCTGCTCAAGTCCTTTCCAGTATGTTTTTTTATTTTCCTTCATTATAATCTAGAATGAATTTTCAAATAGAATGATGAATTAATAGTGGCATTTCGCACACTCCAAGCCCCCAATATCTTTGACCTTCAAAGCATCTTTGGAGTCTGAATGAAGCTGAACCAACTTATCGTAATAAGCATTTCCTGCTGTTACAACTTCTGTTTGTCTGTGACAATCAATACACCAACCCATGGTCAACGAACTGTGCTGACCTACTACTTCCATTTCCTGAATAGGTCCGTGACAAGTCTGGCATTCGACTCCTCCTACCTTCACGTGCTGTGAATGGTTAAAATATGCCAGATCAGGAAGGTTGTGTACTCGCACCCATTCAATCGGCTTATTATTATCTACGGCATCATAGATTTTTTGAATTTCAGGTGAAATCCCTTCCTCACCTTCCATATTTTGAATGTGCGTATGACAGTTCATACAAATATTAGCAGAAGGGATATTTGCCGATTTGCCGATCTCAACTCCAGTATGACAATATTGACAAGCAATCTCTAAAGTACCTGCATGGAGTGCGTGAGAATATGCAATAGGCTGCTCTGGAGCATATCCTTGCTGAACACCCACTGAATATAATCCGTCAATTGCAGTCTTTGCTACCATCGCCACTACCAAGGCAGTAACAATAATAATGAAACCATCGCTCTTTAAAATTTTACCAAATTGGAATTTCTGGGTAACGAATTCTTTATCGACTTCGTCAAGATCTTGACTAGTCAAATATTTCGAAAGAACAGAAATAATTAAACCGAGTACCACCAAGATCAAAACAAGAACTACCACCAAAACTATCAAGATTCCAGTCAGATATTCGTTTGGAATTCCTCCTCCTGTTGCAACGGCACCTCCATCGGAAGTTCCTGCAGTAGCAGACGCCGCGGCCGGATCTACTTTATCCCCATATTCGATGTAGGATAAAATATTCCCCAAATCAGCATCGCTTAAGAAACCGTAAGCAGGCATAATAGAGTTGTTGTATTCCTTATACAATGCGACTGCGTAAGGATCTCCGGACGCTATCATAGCTCCTGAATTTTTGATCCAGCTTTTAACCAAAACCGGATCTCTTCTATCTGTAACTCCTCTTAACGCAGGACCGATATATTTTTGATCCAACTTGTGGCAGGTACTGCAATTGGCCTTAAATATTGCATTGCCTGCTGCTACTGCTTCTGGACTTTCAACTACTGAAGGATCAACCGCGAAAGCTTGTGTCCCTATCAGCATGAAAAACAGCAATGCTAGCATGTGGAAATTCGATCGAACCCCTACTAACGCGCGTTTTGATAACATATTTTAGCTAATTAAATAGATTAAATGGTTTTCTATAACCCCTGCAAAGGTACTACCCGAAGGCTATTTTTCAAACATGGATTCAAACCTCAACACTGTTTGTAAAGGATGTCAATTGAATTGATATTTATCTGATTTTAAGTAAGTTATGAGTATTATAACCCCCTGTTTACAATTTAGAATTATTATAAATAAAGTATTTTTTGCTTTTAAACCGTAGCCTTCTGAGAATCAACCTCAAATTCTTTTTTCCAAGCCAGAATCTGTATTTGACCGATCAATATATTTCCGCCAATTTGAAAATAAGTAATTCCTTTTTTGGCGGAATAGAGATAATACCTACATTTGCATTCCAATCGAGATTGGTCGAGTGGCCGAGCGGCTAGGCAGAGGTCTGCAAAACCTCGTACAGCGGTTCGAATCCGCTCTCGACCTCAATCAAAAGCATTCGCCGCGGCGAATGCTTTTTTTTTGCCCTATGGCAATAGGAAATTGATTATTAAGGGTGTCATCTGAAATAACAGAGATAAAAGACTCTATCAATTCCCTAAAAAAAAAGTGTCCACCTCTCGGCAGACACTTTTTACTATTATCAAAATTCTGAATAAGGAATTACTTCTTTCCTTCCATTTTCTCTTTCAATTCAGCAAGAGCATCCAAGTCACCTAGTGTAGACTTCTCAGCTGGTGCAGATGAAGAAGAGGAGGAAGAACCTGAATCAGAAGAATCTTCTTTTTTCTTGGTTACAGCCTTCTTTGCTGGCTTAGCCTCTTCTTTGAACATCGCGGTGTGCGAAAGAACGATTCGCTTGTCATCTTTAGAGAACTCAGAAACTTTGAATTCAAGAGACTCTCCAACCTCGACCTGAGAACCATCTTCTTTCTCTAGATTTTTGATTGTAGCAAATCCTTCTAGTCCGTAAGGAAGCTCAAGTACTGCACCTTTGTCATTCTTAGAATTGACAGTACACTTATGAACAGATCCTACTGGGAATACAGATTCGAACGTATCCCAAGGATTTTCTTCTAACTGCTTATGACCAAGTGCGAGTCTTCTATTGTCTACGTCAAGTTCAAGAACGGATACTTCTAGCTCATCTCCTACCTTCACAAACTCAGAAGGGTGCTTGATTTTCTTAGTCCAAGATAAGTCAGATACGTGTACCAAACCGTCGATTCCCTCTTCCAACTCAAGGAAAAGACCGAAGTTTGTCAAGTTTCTTACTACACCTTTATGCTTAGAACCTACCGCATATTTGGTATTCATATCAG
Source organism: Planctomycetota bacterium (assembly GCA_047612305.1). Lineage (GTDB taxonomy): Bacteria > Bacteroidota > Bacteroidia > Cytophagales > Cyclobacteriaceae > Algoriphagus. The sequence goes on from JBLGAM010000033.1 coordinate 21,192, forward strand.
CTTTTGTCCAAGGATCTTCAGTCAATTGCTTGATACCAAGCGACATTTTACGATCATCCTTATCTAAAGTCAATACTACTGCTTCCACTTCGTCACTCACTTTAACAAAATCTGCAGGGTTTCTCAAATGTTGTGACCAGCTCATTTCTGAAACGTGGATCAAGCCTTCAACACCAGCAGCAAGCTCAAGGAATGCACCATAGTCAGCTACATTTACAATCTTACCTTTTACTCTGCTTCCAACTTCAAGGCTAGCAGCTAATGAATCCCAAGGATGAGCAGTCAATTGCTTCATACCCAAAGAAATTCGCTTCTTATCATCATCAAAATCAAGCACTACAATCTGAACCTTCTGGTCAAGCTGCAATACTTCTTCTGGATGATTGATACGTCCCCAAGAGATATCTGTAATGTGAAGTAGACCATCTACACCTCCAAGATCGATAAATACACCGAAATTGGTCATGTTCTTGATCACACCTTCCAATACTTGACCTTTCTCAAGGTTGTTTAGGATCTCAGCTTTCTGCTTCTCGAGATCTTTCTCGATCAACACCTTGTGAGATACCACTACGTTATCATTTGCGTGGTTGATTTTCACCACTTTCACTTCCATTTTCTTACCTACATAGATATCGAAATCACGGATAGGCTTCACGTCGATCTGAGAACCTGGCAAGAACGCCTCAACACCGTAGATATCTACGATAAGACCGCCTTTAGTTCTTCTTTTCACAAGACCTTCGATCACGTTGTCGAACTCAAGTGCATCTTCGATGTCTTTCCAAGCACGGACGATCTTCGCTTTCTTGCGAGAAAGGATTAACTGACCTAGGTAGTTTTCCTGCTCTTCGATGAATACCTCTACAGTATCACCTACTTTGATAGACTCTAAATCTCTGAATTCTGACAATGGAACCAATCCATCGGATTTGAACCCGATATTGATGATCACATCTTTGTCGTTCACTCCTACAACGGTACCTTTAATCACTTCCTTCTCTGTGATTTCGTTCAATGTATTCTCATACATTGCCGCCATTTGCTCACGCTGCGCTTTGGAATATCCTTCACCAAAACCTTTGGTTTCGAAATCTTCCCAGTTAAATTCTGCTTTGTTAGACATAATACTTTTAACCCTAGTTAAGCAACAGTCTAAGGGTCATCGGACTGCCGGTTTTTAGTTGTAAATCAATGAATTAACCAATGTCAACTCACCCCATCCACTCGAACGGACTGCAAAGGTAAGGTTTTTATGATATTTGAAAAATTATCACGCGAAATGCCTATAAGAAAATTTCTCACTCAGGAGAATGTCCCGATAAATATCGGGACCAGGGCATTCCATATGACCTCTAAAAAACAAATTATAAACAGATGAAATCAAGACTCTTTTTACAGAAGTATGTGCTTTTAGATGATTTTGTCAAAGAATCAGATTAAAATTGAAATGAAAAAAGCCCTAAGCTGATTGAATTCAGAATAGGGCTTTGCAAGCAAAGAGTGAAAGGATTTATTACGAACCCAAATTTAACTAAAATTCCGGATGATCAAATTCTTCCAATGGATTTATACCCTTTATTCTGGCTTACTTTTTATCCTGCTTATGCTGGTGTTTGGCCTATTTATTATCCTACCAATTCTGATTAGTGAGCGAGGAGATAAAATCTCTTTTGTATTTATCCGGCTTTGGGCAGGAATCTGGGCAGCACTGTCAGGGATTCGATTTGAAGTTCATGGCCTAGAACATATCGATAAAAGCACCTCCTACATCTACATTTTCAATCATCGTTCATTTATCGATGCGCCTATGATTCCGCTTTGTATCCCTCAAGAAGTAAGAGCCATTGGGAAAAAAGAACTTTCCAAAATTCCGGTTTTTGGGACAATTGTCGGAAAGCTTGCAGTCTGGGTAGATCGTGGAGATACGGAGTCCAGGAGATTAAGCGTAGAACGGTTGATCGTTTTTTTGAAAAAAGGAATCTCAATAGTCGTAGCTCCGGAGGGAACTAGAAACGACACCAAAGACCCCTTGCTTCCTTTTCAAAGAGGCGCTTTTCGGCTTGCTATCGAAACCCGCATCCCCATTCTTCCTATGGCTGTGATCGGAGCTGACCGGATTATGAAGCGAGGTTCTATTCTCCTTCGACCGGGAAAAGTGAGGGTGTATTTTTCCCAAGCCATGATGCCTCCTGAAAACTCAGAAACAGCTGTAAAGGATTTTACTGAAAAAGGCAGTGCAAGATTGGAAGCCATGATTCTGACGCATGAGTGAACAGATGATCAATAGTTTAGACTTAATTAAAAAATATTTACACCTGTTTAATAAAAGAATAGTAGGTTTTAAAACTTTTATTATATTTGAACTAATTCTTTCAAAACACTCAAAATTATTTTTATGAAACACATTAGACAACGCTTTGCAATTTTAACCTTTTTCCTTATCAGTGCTTGCGCGATAGAGGATGCCCCCCCATTTCAAGCCTTGAAGAGGTAGCAGGAAAAGGAGATCCCGAGAGCCTCATGGTATTAGGCCAAAAGAGAGAAAATCCATTAACAATTGAGAATGTAAGGGCCTCATTGGAATTCCTCGAAAATAAGTACCAGAAAGAAAACCGCAGAATTAATTGTACCAACTGTTCATCAAGTCTTAGTCCAACCCATCGCTATGTCAAATTTAAGCCTCAAAATTATGATCAGCTTGCAGCGCTTGATTTGACTAATTATGATTTGTGGGATTATCCTTTAGATCAGGATGTTCAATTTATTGGGGATTATTATCACGACCCGGCAGTTGGCCAAGATGGAATCACTTATTTCTACACGTTAGTTCCTTTTCAATATCCAATTACTGTTAATGTTCCCTACGATGTGATTTCTGATGTTTATCTATATAACGAAGACGACGGGGACATACAAGATGCGGATCCATGGGATCCAACAGGTCCAGGATGCTATGATCCAGCAGACACTGATCCTGCTTGCGCTATAGCCAAGAAAATATTGGTTAATAATACTCTGGAGGCAACAAAAACTCTGGATAAGATGGGAATAGACCGAGTAGAACTTTACAATGTAATGATGGAATTGTCCGGAAATAAGGATGAAATACTCAATCCAACTGAAGTAAAAGCACGAATCAACTCAACTGGCACCGTTGCTGGAACCATAAAAGTCAGAGATAATTCGATTAATGTAGATGTTCCCCTAGGACGACTTTTGGTCAAAACCAGAAGATGGTTTAAACTTCGAAGAGCACTAACTAGACCCGATGGAGCATATTCAATCCCTGTCAACTATCGTAAAAAAGCTATCGTATCAGTTCACTTTACAGATGGATCCACGAAAATCAGAGGTATAAATAATGTTTGGAAATTCTGGCAGTTTGCTATACCTGTTAAAAAGACCTTAGGAGAATTTAGCACTGCTCAATTGGAGAATGTTTCTTATACCTGCCTTTACAATTCCAATCCAAATACAAACGCCGCAACTCAATGGGTAGCAGGTCACACTTGGAATACGGTCAGAGATACCGATTATAAAAACGGACAAATGGGCATCAATTATTCAACAAATGCTTCTAATATCTGGGTATCTTCCCGTGTCACACAAAGTGCCTCAGCTCCAATGCTGAGAACTTTATTTAACACGTCCCTAATTTCTGCTGGAATTGATTTTTATTTAGCAGGCACTTCTGGCCCATTAGGAGTAGCTGCAAAACAAATCCTGCAAAATCTTCTACCTGATATCACCTTAAGATACGGTGATAGTGATACTCAAACTAGATCTGCTGCTCAAATAACAGAAACCATTTATCATGAAATGGCCCATGGCACGCATTTAACTTTAGTGGGTAACAACTACTGGACTGATTATATTTCTTACATCGTATCTAATGGAGGATATGGTTTCAAGAATTCATTGGGTAGTGGGCGTATTGCCGTCGCCGAGGCCTGGGGAGCTTACGCTGGAGGACTATATGCGAGCATGCACTATGGCACTTTTGTGGGTAATACTTTAGCTCAAAATATTAAAAACGATGCCCTTCTAAGGTTAGAGCTTCAAAAACCATCAGACACATCCAACTCAAACTATTGGATCCCTAAAGGATTATATTATGATCTCACTGACACAGGTGAACCTTCAAGCACAGGAGTTGTAGACAACGCCAATCTTTATACTCCTGCTATGATTTTCCAAAGTCTAAATAGTGGAGTGCTCACTGTGGGACAATTCAAAACAGATCTTTTGGCGAGACAGAACAATCTACAATCCAATCAGGTAAATCAATTGGTACAGAGCTATGGGTACTAGGAACATAAAAAAAAGAGCTGGGCTAATTGCCCAGCTTCTTTTCTCATTTTCGCTATTTTCATTTTCCTGTACAGATGATGAAACCTTATATCTGAGCAAAGAATTTGATTGGCCTGTACAAATATCTCCTGTTAGACAAGCCTATAAATTGGGTGATACCATCAAGATTGATATTCTTATTCCAAAAATCATGTTTGACCGTGAGAATACTGTTCAGTATCTATTTAAAGATTTTGATTTCGATGCACTTTTATCGATACGTGAACTTAATAATAAAACAAAAGACATTGCTGATCAACCTGGAGCTAATAGTAAAGTTAGAATCATAAATGAAGTTGGGGAAATCGCTCCATTCAGTGCTGCTGGTAGCGAATTGTTATTGAACTATGACGGTTCGCACTATAGATTAACGAGTAAATTAATCCTTATAAATAAAGGTGTATTCAACTTGATGTTTAGCACAGGTGAAATAACTGGGACCGCTGAGTTAATTAATCCCCCAGCTGGTTATAAAAAAATAATTCCTGGGGTTGCCCCTTCCTCCTTTCTTGTTAACTCTGGCATTCCATTTAATTATCACTTATTTCCAAAATATACTGCTTCAGAATTTGATACATCTGACAAGGCGGACACAAAAGGAAGAAGCTTTTTCCCTTTTGTCGTTGAAGAATAACAAAATAAGCTAAGAATGTATAAAGCCAATTAAAAGCTGATTTTTTGACCAGAGAGAAAAATCCATAATCGACTTAGGTAAACCAATTGGTACAGAGCTATGGGTACTGACAAAATAAAAATAAAGGCTGGACTAATTGTCCAGCTTCTTTTCTCACCAACTCTTTTTTCATTTTACAGCGCTGAGGATGATAATTTGTATTTGAGCACTGAAAAATGCCGAACCCGATTGAAAACTATGATTCCGACTAGAGATCACATTTTCGCCTCAATCTCCGCTATAGCCTCCCGCGTCAACTCCTCAAAAAGCACATAAATAGAAAGATAAGTCACTGGAACCGTTACCAAAAGACCGATCAGCAAAGCAAGTAAACCAGCAATATTTAAAAGTACCAAGACCAAAAGAAACCCAAAAAACTTCCACCAATTCGTGTGAACCAATCTTCTGCTGTACTCCATGGACGTCCAAAAATCAAATCCCCCAAAAACCCCAAAAAGTATAGCGAAAACATACCCAACTCCTAGATAAACACCAGGAATAATCAGTGCAATAATGCCTAAAACTGTCAAAATCCCACTGACCAAATTGATAGTAACCACAAGAAGCCAGTACTTGAAACCATCAAAATAATTTTGAAAGTCGACATATTCTTCCTGACTGATTCGATTGGCAACTAAGTAAAATCCAGCAACCAAGGCGGGAGCCAAAAGAATGGTGAAGATTGAAAGAAATTCCTCTAAGTAGATTGTAAAAGCTGCCTGAATACTTCCGATCACAAACATAAACCCAATATGAAAAGCGGCCCGGGCTTTAAATAAAACCCAGGCCTTTTCCAATATTTCTTGGATCTGAAAATCTACTCCTCCAGCTATAATCTCTTCTAATTTTCTACGATCCATTGAGTATTACTTCGTAAAAGCTTCGAGAATATCGTGCTTCGTGATGATGTGAATTTGGTTCTGAGTATCTCGAACCAAAACAGCTTTCTCTTTTTCAACCATAGATGAAAGTACATCCAAGGTACTATCCAACGCTACAAATTTCATGGAGTCCTCCATTACATCAGATACATGGGCATCTTTCAGGCTGGGATTGTCAATTATGCGCGCCAATAGTTTATTGTCTGTTAGGCAACCTATTACCTCACCATTTTCCATTACAGGAATCTGTGAGACACTAGTTTTATTCATCAAACCTATTGCAGATTTAACAGAATCTGTCTTATGTGCGGAAACAATGGTGTAACTACCGTTTCGTTGAGCAATAATGTCCCGCGCGGTCGAGAATGTTTTGTCTTCTAAGAATCCATGATTTCGCATCCACTCATCATTGTAGACTTTTCCTAAATAGCGCGTGCCGTGATCAGGGAGTATGATCACCATTTGATCACCTTCCTTTAGATTTTCTTTTGCCCATTCCAAAGCACCATGTACAGCAGATCCACAAGACCAACCTATAAAAAGTCCTTCCTCTTTTGCTAATCTACGAGTCATAACTGCTGCATCCTTATCAGTCACCTTGACAAAATGATCAATCATGTCGAAGTCAACATTCTTTGGAAGAATATCTTCTCCAATCCCTTCGGTCAGGTAAGGATAAACTTCCTTCTCATCAAAAATACCGGTCTCTTTATATTTCTTAAAAACTGATCCATAGGTGTCAATTCCTACGGTCACCACATCAGGATTTTGTTCTTTTAAATATTTTGCAGTCCCGCACATCGATCCGCCAGTACCCACACCCGCTGCATAATGGGTGATTTTACCATCGGTATCATTCCATATCTCAGGTCCAGTGGTCTCGTAATGAGCTAAGGCATTAGAAAGGTTATCGTACTGATTTGGGTAAAAAGAATTAGGAATATCTGCATTCAGTTTCTTTGCTACAGAATAATAAGACCTGGGATCCTCAGGGGAAACGTTTGTTGGGCAAACTATTACCTCTGCTCCTACTGCTTTTAGAATATCGATTTTCTCTTTTGACTGTTTATCTGCCATGGTAAAAATACATTTGTAGCCTTTTGTGATGGCAACAAGCGCCAAGCCCATTCCAGTATTACCACTTGTCCCTTCGATGATTGTCCCTCCTGGCTTGAGCAATCCTGCTTTTTCGGCATCCTCCACCATTTTGATCGCCATCCGATCTTTCATGGAATTACCCGGGTTGAAATATTCGACTTTCACTAGGACTTCGCCTTTGATGCCTTTATTCAACTTGTTTAAGCGGATCATCGGGGTATTTCCGATGGTTTCAATAATAGAGTTGTAAATCATAGTTTTTACTTTTGGAAGGACAAAATTACAGGAATTTTCTGGGTCAAAGGGATTCGAACCTGTAAAACAAAATAAAATTCCGTGACCTAGAGTTCTTTGAATTCCAATCGCTTCAAGATATCCAAGGTGACATGAACCAAAATTAAGGCAACAAAAGTCATCCCTACGGATAAAGTCAACAATGCCCAGACAAACTGCTTACTGACCGCAAAAGCTATGATAGAAGCAATACCTGCGGGGATTAAGCCAAAAAGCAAAATGCCTCCAATCATCAATGGTTTGATCAATACTCGGTCCCAACCCTCATCTAATCCAATCTGGGGAATCATATTGATCCCCAAGCCGGTTAGGTAAAAGGCTAGTATCCCAATCAAAAAACTTGGAATCACCAACCAATCCAACCCTGCGATCAATACTGTGGGCACTATCAAGACCGTGCAGAAAATCAGCAGTTGCACCAAATCCAACTTGATCATGTTCCAAAACTTAGCGCCCCAACTTGCGGGAACTAAGTAAAAAAACGGCTTTTTTAAATCTCCAATATTTGCCCTACCTGTACCAGCAAGGAAGTAAATGATAATAAGAATGAGCAAATACCCGTAAATCACGGTGTGTGAAAACCAATCAAACAGAGAGAGTATCGCAAATAGAATTCCTAAACCTGCCAAAATCAAAGAGTAAACCCCAAACAAAGGATGAAAATCCTGGCGGGAAGCATGGATATAGTTACGCCAATAGAAAGCCTTAGCACCCGGGCCAAAATCAGGCAAAGCCAACTTCTTTTTGGTATTCAGACTGAAATTAGCTTCAC
>JBLGAM010000034.1:0-28934 GCA_047612305.1 Planctomycetota bacterium
TAAGGGTGTACAAAGCTGAAATTGCCCAGGGAATGGGGCTCTATGGCGAATTACACCGTTTCATTCCGGTATTGGCCAAGCAGCAAGGAGCTCGAATGACAGAAGTGGATGTAAAGCATCATCCTCGAATCCATGGCGAATCGAAATATGGTCTAAGCCGGACTTTCAAAGTGATGGCTGACTTGATCCTAATGCTCTTTTTTCAAAAGTATTTCCAGCGACCGATTCATTTATTTGGCGGAATAGGGATAATGGCCTTTTTTATTGGTGTCTTAATCAATTTTTACTTGCTGATCCTGAAGGTTTTGGGAGAAGATATCTGGGGTCGACCAATTATGATTTTGGGATTTATTTTGGTTATTGGTGGAATTCAGTTTATCACCACAGGAATCATTGCTGAGATTATCGTGCGAACTTACTTCGAATCTCAGAATAAGAAGACCTACACCGTGAAGTCAGTGTTTGTGGGAGAGCAAGTGGCAGTGGATAGTCAGCTGACGGTAACAGAAAAGAATCCCTTGTGAGATTTTAGGGAAGGTATCTGAAGCGTGATTTGATTTGAGAACAAGTACATAGTAACCCCCTATTTAGTGGCTGGATTAAACCAAAATTTTTCCAAAGGATTGAAGACAGCTGCCAAGCTAGGATTGACGGGCTTTGCGCTATTCTTAGTTTTTTGGAAGATCGATACGGAACAGCTAGTGGAAATAGTCAAAACTATTCAATGGTATTGGATGATTCCGGCGGTTTTACTTTTTGTGGTCAGTAAAGTGTTTACCGCTTTTCGCCTCAATCAATATTTTAAAAATATCGGCCTGTATATATCCGAAAAACTCAATCTCAAGCTTTATCTCATTGGGATGTTTTACAATCTTTTTCTTCCCGGGGGAATCGGCGGAGACGGATATAAAGTATATCTTTTGAATAAGCATTTTAAAACTCCGGTTAAAAAGCTGATACAATCAGCGCTTTTGGATCGCCTTGGAGGTTTAGCGGCTATTTTCTTTTTGCTTTTCGGACTTTTCCTTTTGGTAGATATTCAGATTGATTTCTTGGAAACTGAAGTTTGGAATGGCTTTATAATCGCAGGATTGATTTTGATAACCCCTGGGTTTTGGTTGGTTCAAAAATTTCTGTTTGCTGATTTTCTGCCCTCTTTTTGGTCGGCAAATGGCTGGTCGATGGCAGGACAGCTTTTCCAGTTGGCCTGCGCCTGGTTTATTTTGCGTAGCCTTGGGGTTACAGAAAATATCCTAGCCTATCAATTGGTCTTTTTACTTTCCTCTATCGTAGCAGTTTTGCCACTGACAATTGGTGGAGTGGGAGCGCGGGAATTGGTTTTCGTCTATGCTTATACGTATGTAGGGATCGAGGAAACTGCCGCAGTGGCATTCAGCTTGATTTTTTTCTTGATTTCAGCAGGAGTTTCCTTGGCTGGGGCTTTTGTAAGGGTTGAGTTGAGTGGTGAGGGGAAGCACTTTAACTTGAACAGTAAATTGGATTCCTTATTTTTGCCCTAATCTAAATTCTGATCATGACCCGAGCCGAGCTTTTCTACCAAATCCAGCAAAAATTTTCCTTTCTCTGTGTAGGTCTTGATCCCGATTTGGCAAAAATCCCAAAGCATCTTCTCTCAGAGCCGGATCCGATTTTTAGCTTTTGCAGAGCAATTGTAGAAGAGACAGCAGATTTTGCTGTAGCCTATAAGCCGAACATTGCCTTCTTTGAAGCGCTTGGTCCAAAAGGATGGGAAAGTTTGCAGAAGGTCTTGGAAATAATTCCAAATGATATTTTCACCATTGCTGATGCCAAGCGGGGCGATATCGGGAATACTTCAAAACTTTATGCAAAGGCATTTTTTGAAACAATGAATTTTGATTCGATCACGGTGGCGCCTTATATGGGCGCAGACTCGGTTTCTCCATTTTTGGAGTTTCAGAATAAATGGGTGATTCTCCTCGCCTTGACTTCGAATGTGGGTTCAGCTGATTTTCAACTAATTTCTGATGCTCAAGGAAAGCCGCTTTACCAATCGGTTTTAGAGAAAAGTCAGGAATGGGGAAGCCCGAAAAACTTGATGTATGTGGTAGGCGCTACTCGGGGCGAATTGATTGGCGAAGTTCGAAAAATCGCTCCTGAACATTTCTTTTTGGTACCGGGTGTCGGAGCACAGGGTGGAAGTCTTTCTGAAGTCGCAAAATACGGAATGAACTCAACTTGCGGGCTTTTGGTCAACTCTAGCCGTGGAATTATCTATGCTTCGGCAGGAAAAGACTTTGCGCAAGCTGCTCGAATTGAAGCTCAAAAGCTACAGGAGGAGATGAAGAGCCTTTTGGAAAAGTATTTAGGTAACTGTTGAGGGGTCTTCAACTTCGAAGGTTTTGTAGACAGTTGGGGAAATGATTTTCTAGACATCCGAAATCTCTCATTTAATTTACTTTGAAGTGAAGCCCTCCGGTAGAAATTGAAGGGTAAAGCACCAAATTCAGACCTAGATTCTAATTTTCAGGAGTTTTTGAGTGGATCCTTGTAGAAATAGAGATTCACTTTTTTGGCATTTATTTGCCCAACCTTTCAGTTTTTTTTAAATGCTAACTAATTCTTTTATATTTCATAAACTTTTAGTCTACAATTGCTTATGGTGTTTAGAGAGGATTTTTTGCAACTCGTCTGGAAGTATCAATACTTCGACAAAAAGGAGCTTCATGGAACAAATGGCGAGGTCATTCGGATCATTCAGGTGGGATTTCACAACCTTAGTGAAGGTCCTGATTTCAGGGATTCGGTAGTCGAAATCGATGGGATTACCTTCCATGGCCATTTGGAGGTACACCGATTGGCCTCTGACTGGAAGCAGCATGCCCACGGAGGTGATCCGGCCTACAATTCAGTAGTACTACATGTGGTTTGGGAAAATGATCAGGTAGTCTATCGACATGATAGTACACCGATGCCTACTTTAGAATTAAAGGGAAAGATTTTTCTTGAAATTTGGAGGAATTATGAGAGAATGTTGGATTATAAAGCTGACTTGCCCTGTGCTCATGGGGTGAAAGATGTTCCAGAGATTATTCGATTTTCTACCTTGGAAAAAGCCTTGGTGGAGCGATTGCAGGAAAAATCAGAACTGATTCTTCAGATCTTGGACCAAACAAAAGGGGATTGGGAAGAAACTGCCTATCGTTGGCTTTTTAGCGCTTTTGGTTTTAAGACAAATTCCCAACCCATGCTTGAACTGGCAGAGCGGATTCCATATAAAATACTCCTCAAGCATCGCAATCAACCCACGGTGTTGGAAGCGATTCTGTTTGGACAGGCTGGTTTATTACCGGAGCATTCAGATGAACCCTATGTGCAATTTCTGATTCGGGAATATGAGTTTTATCAGAAAAAGTATAGCTGGAAAGATTCGATGAAACGGCAACATTGGACCTTTATGGGAGTCCGTCCAACTAATTTCCCAAGTCTTAGAATTGCCCAACTCTTGGGCATTCTAGCTCAGGCACCAAGCTTGTTACAAGCAGTGATGGAAGATTCGAGAGATTTTTCAGCTTTTAGGAAATTACTTCAAAGAAGTCCTGGAGACTATTGGAAGCATCATTATAGCTTTGGCAAGCCTAGTGAGAAAGCTGCTTCAAAGGGTGTTTCCAGTACAGTTGTGCAGCTTTTGATTATCAATTTTGTGATTCCTCTTTGGTTTGCCTATGGGCGATTTTTTCAACAGCCAGACTGGCAGGAGCGTTGTTTTGACTTACTGCAAGAGCTCTCTCCGGAATCAAATTTTATCATCCGGAAGTTTGAGTCTACCGGTTGGAAAGCTGAAAATGGCTTTGATTCTCAAGGGATGATCGGGCAGTTTAAGAATTACTGCCAACCTAAAAAATGCCTGCAATGTAAAATTGCACAGAGCCTAATCAAGTCGGACTCCAAGACCACTATTGGCTAAGCCCAGTAAAAGCCGTATTTTTGCCCCTCGAATTAAATAAAACTATGGAAAAACCAGTAATCATCTTCGGCGCTAAAGGAATTGCACATCCTGCATTAGAGATCTTTAATAGTAATAATGTGGTTGTGTATGGGTTTTTGGAGGAAGACGAAAAACTTCACGGGACTGAGATTAACACGGTTACTGTATTGGGAAATACCGAGGATGACGGTTTCCTTAAGTTGATTGGTCAGAAAGCAGAGGCATTTGTAGCGGTAGATGATACCAAATACCGCAGATTCTTGGTGGAGATGCTTCAAGAGCGCCGCAAGGTACAGCCCGTAAATGCTATTCACCAGACTGCCTATATTTCAACCGACGCAGTAATTGGCCACGGAAACTTTATCAATGCAAAGGTTAATGTTGGGACAGCTGCTACAATAGGAAGTCATTGTATTTTACACTCTGGTGCCATTATTGACCATCAGGCCACACTTGGAGATTTTGTTCAGGTGGGCGCTGGATCAGTAATTAATGCTGAAGTAACTATTGAAGAGGGCGCTTTCATTGGAAGTGGAGTGACCATTATCTCTGGGGTTACAATCGGTAAAAATGCCCGAGTAGGAGCTGGATCTGTGGTGATTTCTACAGTGGGTAATGGCGAGACGGTATTTGGAAATCCTGCTGCCAAGGTGAAATAAAAATCAAGATTGACGATTTTCGACTATCGAAATCAGCGATTGAGCTAGATTTTTCGAAAATATAAATCTGATATTTACTATCATAAATCTCAAATTCTAAAAACACCCTGCCGAAACAGGGCTTAGGTTATGGAAAAAAAAGACTATCAAATCCTACTTTATTATTGCTATGCTAAGATTGATAACCCGGAGGAATATCGAGAAGAACATCACCTTTTTTGCGTAGAAAATAACATGCGAGGACGAATCATTATTTCTGATGAGGGCCTAAATGGAACAGCCTCAGGACTAATTGAGGATTGTAAAAAATACATGGATTATATCCATGCCGATCTCCGATTTGCGAGGACAGAATTCAAAATTGAGGGTTTCGATGCTCATGCTTTCACCAAAATTCATGTGCGATATAAGCGGGAAATTGTTCATTCAGCTCTTCGTCATTTGGACCCTAATGTGAAAACTGGAAAGCATCTTGAGCCTGAGGAATTCAAGAGGTTGAAAGATCACGTAGATGTCGTGATTCTGGATGTACGCTCTAATTATGAGCACGAGCTTGGACATTTCAAAAATGCGATCACACTCGATATTAAAAATTTCAGAGACTTTCCAGATAAAGTAAAGTCCCTTGAGTATCTCAAAAATAAAAAAGTATTAACCTATTGTACTGGTGGTGTCAAATGCGAAAAAGCTTCTGCATTTCTATTAGAGCAAGGATTTGAAGATGTATATCAATTGCATGGCGGAATTATCAAATATGGTATGGAAGCAGGAGGGGAAGATTTTGAAGGCAAATGCTATGTCTTTGATAACCGAATTGCGGTGGAGGTAAATACGGTGAACCCAATCATGATTTCTACTTGTCATGTCTGCGGAACCCATTCGGACCGGATGGTCAATTGCTCCAATGCAACTTGTAATGCTCACTTGGCGATCTGCGGGGAATGTGGTTGGAAAATGGAAGGAGCTTGCTCAGAAGCCTGTTGGGAGAATCCAGAGAAGCGGACGTATGATGGTACTGGTTACTATGAGAAAAATACCAATGGATACAATCCTTACAAAGCCCTTCATCCTAAAAAAGATAAAGCAGAAATTCTAACTCAGTAACTTGTGTATATTATTCCTGAAACAGAACTTATCCTCAATTCCGATGGATCGGTTTATCATTTGCATTTGAAGCCGGAACATCTGGCTACAACTGTTTTTACGGTAGGAGATCCTGATCGTGTGCCTTTAGTTTCTAGACTTTTTGATTCTATTGAATTTAGGACTTCCAAGCGAGAATTTGTTACTCATACTGGATTTGTAGGCAAAAAGCGAGTTACTGTCATGAGCACAGGAATGGGAACAGATAATATCGAAATTCTGATGACTGAGCTGGATGCTTTGGTTAATATAGATTTGTCAACCCGCAAAGAGAAACAGACAAAAACAAGCCTTCAAGTGATTCGTTTAGGAACTTCAGGAGCTTTGCAAGCAGACATTCCGGTAGGCTCACTGCTTGCATCCAAGAAAGCGATTGGCTTGGACAGCCTTTTCCAATTTTATCCAGAATTAATGGGCGAACAGACCTTTGCTACTGAAGTCCAAGTTATTTTGGGCTTAGCATTACGGCCTTATGAGGCAAATGCCTCTGAGGATTTGTTAGATCAGTTGCCTGAATCATTCCTGCATGGCGTGACATTGACCGCGCCGGGATTTTATGCTCCTCAGGGAAGAGAAGTCCGATTAAAGCCACGAATTGATGGGATGATTCATAAGTTGGTAAGTATGAAATTTTTAGGAGAAAGACTTTCCAACTTTGAAATGGAAACTGCTGGATATTATGGGTTAGGCGAACTTCTTGGTCACAAAATGTTAAGCTTAAATGCTATTGTGGCAAATCGGGTGACTCAGGAGTTTGATAAAAAGGCTGAAAAAACCGTGGAAAAACTCATCCACGCAGCTCTTGAAGTGTACTGTTGAAAAAATCACCCTTCTCGTTATGCAGACAGATTCTGTAAGTTTCTGATTGCAAAGTCCATTGTAAAATCTTCCCAATTATTGGAATCCATATCTTGAATAAGTTTGGACATAAAATCTGCACATTCTTGCTTGCAGACATAGATTCCAAAAGTTGATTCTTTTTGATTAATTAAAAATACACGAGTACTTCCAAAACATCTAACCAGATCCAACCAAGATCCCAAAACTAGTAATTCGTCTTGGTTTGCCTTCGTTTGGATAATCTTAAAATTACCTTTTGAACAATTGATCCTCATGACTTTTATAAAAAATGTAAGCTCAAACCTACCCTATCTCCCGGTATAGATCAATACGTAGAAATACGTATTTTTTTTAATCCGTTGTTTTGAGATCTATTCGATGCTAAATTTATTCTGCTGAGCCCAGATAATCAGTGAATTATGGTTTTTGCCCAACTGTAATTTGGCAATCATATTACTTCGGTGTTTTTCGATCGTTCGTTCTGAGATGAAAAGTTTGGCAGCGATCTCTTTGGACGATAATCCATGAGATATAAATCTTAGGATTTTGATTTCCGAAGGCGTAAGATTGTAGTCAGCTACTTCAGAATGATTGATATTCATATCCTTAAAGATTTCCTCACTAAAAAACTGTTCACCGGATAGTACAGTTGTAATTGCTTTAGATAGATCATCCAATGCAAAATCTTTAAGTATATATCCGGAGAGGTTTAGTTCTTTCGCCTGCTGATAGAGGTAGATCTCCTTGTGTAGCGTTAGTAAAATTATTTTTGTTGTAATACTTGCAGATTTACAGTAAGAGGCGATTTCAATTCCAGTCATACCAGGCATATCAAGATCTAAGATTGCCAAATCTGGATTTGATTCGAGGATTTGCTTCAAGGCTTCGGTTCCATTACTCGCTTTGAGAATGGTCTGGAATCCGAGATCTTTCAGAAAATCATATAATCCTTTTAGCAAAATGGGGTGATCATCAGCTATCAGAATCTTTGGGTCATCCGGTGGCATTAACGATAAAACTGAGGGTGGTACCTTTTCCTTTTTCACTTGATACTTTCATAGTTCCTTGAATAGAGCCGATTCTTTCTTTGAGTGTTTTTAATCCTAGACTTTTAAAGTCATTGTATTTTTCCGAAAAATCAAATCCTTTCCCATTATCTGAGACGGAAAGTGTAATGGAATTCCCTTTTTTAGTCAAATAAACCTTCATTGCAGACGCTTCAGCATGCTTTAATATATTATTCAAAGACTCCTGAAAAATACGATAAATATGTAATTCTTTTTCCTTGGTCAAGATCTTCCCCAGATCTTCCAGTTCGGAGCTTACAAAGAGATCAGTTTCCTGATCTACTTGATCGAGAAGCATTTTTATTGCTTTCTCCAGTCCCAATTTCTCCAGCTGCATAGGGTGGAGTGATCTCGCGATGCTACGAAGTTCACTGATGGCGGTATCTAATAATTCTCCCGTTGGGATATCGTGGTTGAGCCGGACTTTGTTTTTGATTAAAAGTAGACTTTGACCCAAACCATCATGTAGATCTTTTGAAATACGAATACGTTCTGTCTCTTGATTTTTGAGTAGCTCCTGTGCGAATTTGGATGTCATGAGCGCCTTTTTTCTAGATTCTTTCAGGTTTTTCCAAAAGAAAATTGCTATTCCCGCCCCGGTGATAATTAGTATCAGTAAGAAAAGCCAGCGAAGCTGAGCTTGGTTTTCAATTTTAATTCGTTCTATTTCAAATGTTTGGATAGCAATTTCTCGTTCCTTCTTCTCAGTTTCAAAGCTAGTCTGATAGTAAGAAAAAGTACTGGCCCTATTCACTACAAATAATGAATCTTGATATGTTTTGTATGCATTGAGGTAGTTAAATGCATTCTGATAATCTCCTAGTTTTTCAAAAGAATGAATAAGATTTTGATAGGCCAATATGATGTAGTCCATCTCATTAGAGGCTTTTGCGCTAACTAGTGTTTGCTTTGCTATCCTATTTGCTTCATTCAAATCAGCTTGAAACGATTTATTCCAATATTGTGCAGCTAGATAGATCACATTTTCATTAGTGATGTCAGGTTCTAATGCAATCAATTTTTCAGCCTTTTTCAGATAAAAATCTAACTTAGTTCTGTCACCTTCATGGGCAAAAATTATAGCTAACTTTAGCGGGACTATTGCTTCAAAATATAAGTATCGCTCCTCCAAAGGAAGTTGTTGATCGATTGCAAGTAGTGTTTCTTTTTCAAGATCCAACCTTCCGTTTTTCCGATAGTCCTCTGCCTGATTATATTGCTGGATAGCAAGACCTATCAATGATCCTGATTCTCTATAATATTCCTGGAGTTGATTTCGGATTTGCTCAGCTTCATCATAGAGGCTAAACTTGCTATAAAGTACCGCAATGCCCGCTAAGGTAAAATTTTGATAATCTTGTTTACCCAGTTTTTCATATATCTCGTTTGCGGTTTGATAGTCCTTCATTGCTTGGATCAAGCTGCCCATGGTATCATGAGCTTGACCTCTGAAAAAGTAGGAATCAGCAATCAAGATTGAATCTTCAGGTTCAAAAGTTTCTAGCGCCACCGTGTATTCAGGGATGGCTGCTTCGAAGTTGCTCAAGTCGAATAATGCTCCAGCCAGCTTTAGATGCACTGTTGCTCTGAGTTTAGAGTCTTTGATCTGGGCTCCAAAACTTGCCGCTTGGCGAAGGACTTCTGCTTCTTCGGTATTATTATTCATACCTGGAGCTGGATGTTTATAAAATAGAATCGAGTACTTAGCCAGCGAATCATATTGATTCTCTGCTAAGCTAAGCTTCAGTAATTGTCTAAGCACCAGCCCAGCGCTGCTGTCTTTTTTATCTAGTTGGTAATAAGTGGAGGCAAGGGTCTTGAGATCAGTTTCTACAGTTTCTGAAACCCCATGATGTATTAATAAAACTCCAAACAGAAGGATCAGTATTGATTTTTTCAAAATGATTGAATTTTCTGACCCGCTAATTTTATCTTTTTACTTGCCAAAACCTAGAATATCCCGAAGTACTATCCGCTTAACTGCTCTCATTTTGTCCTATCATGGAACTATACCGACTGGCAAAAAATCCTGATTTAAGGAACGAAAGGACTGCTTAAAATGTTAGGTGTATGTTGATTTATTGTATTTTATCCAGATTTTGTTGGTTCATCTCATCATTTTAATGAACCTCAAAAAATTTAAATTTTCTATGTTTAAGCAAATTTTACTCTTTTTTTTAATTCTTATTTGTTTCCAATCGATAGCCCAAGAAGTGAAAGTCAAAGGTAAAATCAAGGACGGCAACAATGCTCCGCTAGAATTCAGCAACGTCGCTTTATTGAACGTTCAGGACTCTTCCTTGGCAACGGGAGTGATGAGCGATCTGGATGGGAATTTCGAGTTTTCTTCAAATGCGGGAGAGTATATTCTTCGAGTAGGATTTATTGGGTACTTGGAATTTTTTGAAAATATTATATTAGGGCAAAGGGCAGTAGTCAACCTGGGGACAATTATCTTGGAGGAAGATGCCCAAAATCTTCAGGAAGTAGTTGTGGAAGGTGTCACTTCCATGTTTGAATCAGGAATAGACAAGCGAATCTATAATGTGGAGAACAGTATTGTCGCAGAAGGGGCGACGGCTTCTGAATTACTCAGTACTCTGCCTTCGATTCAGGTAGACGATGAGGGGGGAATCACCATGCGAGGCAGTGGAGGTATTCTGATTTATATCAATGGGCGACCGTCCAACCTCTCTGGAGACGATGCTGAAAGTATTTTATCTCAATTTCCTGCAAACAGCATTAAGTCTGTCGAGTTGATTACCAATCCATCTTCTAGATATGATGCTGCTGGGGTTGGGGGAATCATTAATATTGTTCTGAAGAAGAATGAGAAAACAGGGTTAAATGGCCAAGTCAATGCATCTATAGGAACCAGAGATAAATATCAGGCTGGTATCAACCTAAACTACGGCACTGACAAGGCGAATTATTATGCTTCATATAATTGGCAGGATCGTCGCCAAATCGAAAAAGGCGAAGGAACTCGAACGACAAATATCCCTGGTTTTTCACCGACTTTAGATCAAGATCAGAATGGCGAAGAGATTGAAAAAACACATTTAGTCAGATTAGGAGCAGATTATAATGTTACTGATAAGGGAATTTTGGGAGTTTATTTCCAAGGCAATTTTGATGATGAGTATGAGTTTGAAGATGTCAATCAACAGAACATCAGTGCTAGAGAAACCTTGGACTCTTCTTTTGTGAGGAGAAATGAGGAATTCAGTAAAAGCGCAAACTATGAGTCAGGGATTAATTATACTTGGCAAATCGATAGCCTTGGTCAGCGGCTTTATGGCTCGTTGTCTTATTCATATGATGATCGAAGTCAGACAGAATTTTATAACCAAAATTTCTTCTTCTCCGATGGGACTTCTGCTCCTAATAAGCGGTTGATCCAAATCAATGATCGCCCCCGTCAGAGTAATTTTTATGTTGGGCAATTAGATTACGAACGTCCATTGCTGAATGGAGCAAGAATTGAAACTGGACTGAAGGCAACTATCGGTACATGGGAATGGGGACAGTCATTTTCTCAAGGTGATCAATTCACAGACTTTTTGCCTGTGCCCATTGATACCTTGTCAGATGTATTCAATTTTAGCGAAGAAGTCTACGCTGCATATTTCAGCTTTACTCAGAAAAAAGACGCTTTTGGATACCAGTTGGGTCTGCGTGCAGAATATACCGAGACACTGGGTGAGACTGAACGAAATCAAGATCAAATTCCAAACAACTATTTCAACCTATTCCCAAGTGCATTTTTAAGCTACACGTTAGGAATAGAAAATGAATTAACGCTTAACTATAGTAGAAGAATCAGTAGACCTGGAATTTGGGATTTAGCTCCGATATACCGAGTTCGAGATCAATACAATCTCAGCATTGGAAATCCTTACCTCCAGCCCGAGTTTACCGATAGCTATGAACTTGGCTACATGAAAGGTTGGGAAAAGTACCTGTTGAATGCTACTGTATATCATCGCTACAGTACTGACATAGAAACTCGTATTACGACTATTACCGATGATAATGTGGCAATTCAAAAGCGTCAAAATGCAGATACGCGTACCAGTACAGGTTTCGAATTAATCAATCAAGTCCAAGTTTCAAATAATGTGGACCTTACTTTGACCGGAAATTTCTTTTATTCTAAGGTAAATGGTGAAAATATTGAATCAGGGTTTACGAATGAGAATTTCAGCTGGACTGTGAGTTTACTGAGTAATATTCTTATTCCGGATTGGTTTAGCGTTCAGTTACAGGGAAATTACAGAGGTCCTATTGTATTGCCACAAGGTCAAATCGAACCGCAGTCGAGTTTAAATATTGGTTTAAGACGAGATATTTTAGACGATAAGGCAACAGTAAGTTTCAATGTGAGTGACATATTCAATACTCGGAATTTCAGAATCACGACCGAAGATGCCAGATTCACCCAAACTCGGAAATTTCAACGGGAAACCCGAATTGCAACTTTATCGCTCACTTACAGATTTGGAGGATTTAAGGATAAGGGACAAGATCAAAGCCGTCGCGAAGGAGGAGGTGACTTTGGTGGGGATGATTTCTAATACTACAAAGGCTGGTCAAGTGATCAGCCTATTTTATTTTTAGCCATGAGTGAACTTACCGAACAGATCAAGTTTGCCTTGGCAGAGAAGTCAATTTTTGAAAAAGTAGCTTTTTTTCCCAGATTCTTTAAAACTAAAACTTGGGAATCAGGATTTGCAATCAGGATTGGTCTTTTTGAGAATGTATTTTAGAACCATGCCGAGAACCGCCTTACGCCATGCTATTGAAAAATTTGATTCAGATTTCCCCCAAAAAATTCTAGTAGGAGAAGATTTTTAAAGCTATGGACCGCCCCAAGGGTCTAATGAGCTAAATTGGCTAACTTTGGTAATCGTATTTTAAAAAGTAATAAACACCATGAAAACAATCAGTAGCCTTGCTATTCTATTCCTTTTCTTGATTTCTCCGCTGATTGCTCAGGATACTGAAGAGAAGAAAAGCTTCGAGCCCAGAGCACCTCAGCGATTCGAAAGTACTCACGCTGGAACTTTTGGTGGGCAAAAAATCACGTACAAAGCAATTGTATCAGAGACCTTTTTAAAAAACGCTGGTGGTGAGGTCACCGCTGCACTTTGGTCAACAGCTTATGTAAAAGAAGGAGCGAATAATTCCAATCGACCGGTCTTGTTTGTATTCAACGGTGGGCCGGGTTCCGCATCAATCTGGCTACATGTTGGTTTTTTTGGACCTAAAGTTGTCAAGGTGGATTCGGAAGGGAAGGTCGATGATGGGGCGGCTCCTTATCAGTTTGTGGAAAATAATCAGGCACTGCTAGACTTGACTGATTTGGTTTTTGTGGATCCGATTGGAACAGGATTTAGCCAAGTGTTAGGAAAAGGTGAAAACAAGGATTATTGGGGATTGACTGAAGATGCCAATTCGATTGCTCAATTCATGAAACTTTGGGTAACTGAAAATGGGAGATGGCAAGCTCCGAAATTCATTGCAGGTGAAAGCTTTGGCACCACTCGAGCAGCTAAAATCGCCGAGGTGCTGGAAGGTGGAGGGAATCCAATGGCAGTCAATGGAATTGTTTTGATCTCGCAGGCTTTAGATTATGCAGGTTCTTCTTCTTGGGCTGATAACTTAACCTCATTCTTCACCTATTTGCCTTCTCAAGCCGCCACCGCTTGGTACCATGGCAAAGCAGGCAAAGGAAAAACCTTGGCGGATTTCGCCCAAGAGGCTAGAGACTTTGCATATGGGGAATATTTGGAAGCTTTATTTCAAGGTGAAAAACAAAGTCAGACTCAAAAAGAAGCAATAGCCACAAAATTGGCCTATTTCACGGGTCTGGATAAAGCATATATCCTCAGATCCAAAAATCAAATCCTTATGTATCGCTTCAAAAAAGAATTGCTTCGAGAGGAAGGGAAAGCTATTGGGACATTAGATGGGAGATTTTTGGCTAAAGAAACTGACTTAGTGGCGGAAAGTCCGGTCCTTGGTGATGCCAGTAGCTACATGACCGAGAGTGCCTACACGGCAGTATTCAACAACTATCTCTATACTGACCTGAAAGTAAAAATGGATCGCCCCTATTTAGGTTCAGCAGATGGAATGGGCGGTTCCTGGAATTGGAAACCAGTATCTGATGGTGCTTATTGGGAGCCAAGCTATGTAAGTACTGCTCGATCACTGAGTGAGGTGATGCACCGCAATACAGCTTTGAAAGTTATGGTCGCCAATGGTTATTATGATTTGATCACGCCATTTTTCGATTCAGAATATACTTTTGCAAGACATGACTTTCCACAAGATCGAATTCAGATGAATTATTATGAAGCTGGTCATATGATGTATAACAGACAAGAAGATTTTGATGCCTTGGCAAAAGATATAAGAGCCTTTTTGGAAAATATTTTGAAGTAGTACCAAAAGATTCCGTGAATCTTTCCAGGAGTGGAACCGAAAAGTAAAGATTTGACTTCTTTTTTAGAAACTATCAATAAGCTATGCAAAGACCCGATTTTAATGTCGAAGAAGTAAATAAAATTATCCGTGGACGGCGGTCCATGTTTGTTGCTCAATTCAAAGAGAATGATCCTATTGATGATTCTATAATTGAGGAAATGCTTGAAAATGCGCGCTGGGCTCCGACTCATAAGCTGACTCAGCCTTGGCAATTTATAGTGTATACGGGTGATGGCTTGAAGACTTTTGGTCAATATCAGGCTGACATGTATAAGATGCGGGCTGAGAAAAACGGAACACCTTTTTTGGAAGCAACCTATCAGAAATTCATCGATAGCCCTCAGAAAGCATCCCACGTGATTGCGATTTTGATGAAAAGATCAGAAGGTATTCCTCTAATGGAGGAGATTTCAGCCACTGCTATGGCGGTTCAAAATATGTATTTGACTGCCTCAGCACATGGTCTTGCAGCCTATTGGGGAACTGGCGGACCGACATTCTGGCCTGAAGCTAGGGAAGATTTCGGTCTTGAAGGGGAGGATATACTGATGGGGTTCTTCTATATCGCCAAACCAGCTACAAACAATTGGCCAGAAGGAAAAAGAGAATCCATGGATGAAAAAGTAGCTTGGATCAGGGAATAATAACATAAAAAAAGCGACAATTGACTGTCGCTTTTTTTATGTTATTTAATTTAGAAGCCTATAAATGCAGGAGGCTCGACTCCGTTTGATCTTAGATAAGCTATCGCAGCGCCTCTATGGTGCGTACTGTGATCCATCAAAAGTGCCATGACCTGATTTCGAGAGGCTTGGTTTCCAAAGACATCTTGAACTTCTTTGCCCTGTTCTACAGTAATTGAAGCCATAGCCTTGGCACCATAATCATAGGATTTGGCTACATAGTCTGCCAATTGGGCTTTAGTTGAAGTTTCTACATCAATGCTAAAGTCAGGCTCTCCACCCATTAGATAACCTTTGGAAATACCTACAATTGCAGAACCTATGTGGTGAATCTGCTCCTTAAATGACATTGCGGCTGGATCGGTCGTATAATCCATGCCTGAATCTGGCATCTTATCTAAAACATCAAGGGTAAATTGCTTGCTGTTTTTCCATTTGCTCATGAATTCTTCCTTGGAGGTTTGAGCCATTACTGAGGTGCTAGCTACGAAGTAAATTCCCAGTAAAATGCTGTAGGAAAAAAATTTGATTAGCTTTTTCATCTTGTATTGGGGTTTGTTTAATGCTAAAAATCCACTATTCTCACTTGAAATCAAATCGATTGTCTAATTTTAAATCATGAGAAAAGCTTCTCCCTTTGTTTTCTGTCTTTTATTGTTTGCTTCATGTGAGCAGAATTTCTTACCAAAACCGCAAGGGTATAATCGAATTGATTTGCCAGCTCATACATTTCTGAAGTTGACAGATGGCTATCCTTATACACTAGACTATTCCGAATCCTCACAAGTCGAAAAAGACTCTTTTAACCTGAAAGAGGATACCTGGATTAACTTAAATTATGCTGATTTTGGTGCAAAAGTTCATCTCACTTACAAAAAGATTGATGGGAAAAATATCGATTTCAAATCGCTCTCTGAAGATGCTTTTAGGCTTACAGCTAAGCATCAAAAAATGGCTTACGGGATCGAAGAAGGGATCTTGGTCACACCGGAAGGCTATGTTGCAGTTGTGGCAGAATTAGAGGGAGAGGTGCCTACTCAGTTCCAGTTTTTTGTGACCGATTCTACGCAGCATTTTTTGAGAGGAGCACTTTATTTCAATACTGCAATGAAAAATGACTCTCTTGCTCCAGTAATTGAATACATCAAGGTGGACATGGCCCACCTGATGAATTCAGTAAAGTTTTTGGACTAATTCAGGTTTTTCCAAGAACGGATAATAATCACACCTCCAATTAGAGCAATCACTCCTGCGATGGATCCGCCAAGCATATTTCCATAAATGAAAAATCCTGTGGAGAATAGTGCAGCATAGACCATCGCTGAGCCGATCATCATCAGCCCGATTTCTTTTGGAAGTTGCCCAATAACTTGTCTTTCATTAGGATAGCGATCAAGAACTTTTTTCCATCCAAACGCTGCTGGAGTTACTTTACGATAGAAGCTTAAGAGCACTTCATCCTTCTCCGGTTTAGTCAA
Organism: Planctomycetota bacterium; assembly: GCA_047612305.1. Lineage (GTDB taxonomy): Bacteria > Bacteroidota > Bacteroidia > Cytophagales > Cyclobacteriaceae > Algoriphagus. The sequence continues at coordinate 16,330 of JBLGAM010000034.1, forward strand.
GAACGTTACCAAAAGCCAACCGATAGTTGTAATTGAAACGCTATAAACTAATTTCAGGTAGGCCTGATTCTCTGGTATTAAAATCCAGTTTACTTTTGGATTGATGACCTCGAAGAAAATGGCTACAACAAAAGAAATGGCCATTGCAGAGATCTCAGTGTATGCATTGATTCTCCACCAAAACCATCTCAGGATAAATATCAGGCCTGTTCCGGCGCCTATTTGAAGGAGAATATTAAAGGCATCCAAGGCACTGGAAAGTGCTAGAGCGAGCACAGCTGATAAGGCCATTAAGCCTACCGTCGAGATTCTTCCAACAGCAACAAGTTGTTTGTCTGTAGCTTCTGGCTTCAAAAATCGAAGGTAAAAATCATTGACAATGTAGCTGGATCCCCAGTTCAAATGGGTAGAAAGTGTCGACATCACCGCAGCGATTAAAGAGGCTAAAACAATACCGATCAAGCCAGTTGGTAAGAATGTCAGCATCGCCGAATAGGCCAAGTCATCGCCGAGTTTATCAGCGGGAATATTAGGGAAGGCGGCTGAGATATCAGAGACATTTGGAAAGACAATCAGGGAAGCCAAAGCAATTAAAATCCATGGCCAAGGCCGTATTGCATAGTGAGCAATGTTGAAGAACAGTGTCGCGCCGATGGCATTCTTTTCATCTTTGGCAGCAAGCATACGTTGCGCAATGTAACCTCCACCCCCTGGCTCCGCTCCTGGATACCATGTGGCCCACCACTGAATTGCTATAGGCATCAAAAATAAAGGGATATAGGCATTTGGATCCGAGAAATCAGGAAGGAAGTCAAGCTTCCCCGCTACGTTTTCGTGAGTCAATAAATTATTCAAAGAACCGATTTGAGGGAGATCAAGGATGTAATATGCTGCTGCAAAAGCACCTATCATCGCAATGAAAAACTGAAAAAAGTCAGTCAATAATACACCTTTCAAGCCGCCAAGTGAACTGTAAATCACCGTGACAATTGAGGCGATCAGCAACGTCTCGTAGGGCTCCAGTCCCAGCATTACCCCACCGATCTTGATGGCAGCAAGCGAGACGGTAGCCATAATCACTACATTGAAGAAGACTCCTAAATAAATCGCTCGGAATGCCCTAAGAAAGGCCGCTCCCTTTCCGGAGTATCGAAGTTCGTAAAATTCTAAATCCGTAGTAACTTCTGATCTACGCCAAAGTTTGGCATATACGAATACAGTAAGCATACCAGTCAACAGAAAAGCCCACCAAGCCCAGTTTCCAGCTACTCCGTTTTTTCGGACAATGTCAGTTACTAAGTTTGGCGTATCAGCGGAGAAAGTGGTTGCCACCATTGAAACTCCCAATAGCCACCAAGGCATATTTCTTCCGGAAAGGAAAAATTCTTTTGCAGAGGTTCCCGCTTTCTTTGAGGTGAATAAACCGATTAATAAAGAGACGATAAAGAATGCAGCAATGATTGCCCAATCAATTCCGGTAACATTCATAAGGGGTGGGGTTAGTTGTTTTTCTTTAAATTTTTTAATAAAGAATAAACACTTAATAAATAAATTTTACTAATGTATTTAAATTCTTTTAAATCCAAAAGAAATGGCAGGCTAGATATCCATTTTTCATTGACTTTTTCGAAAAATCCAATTTTGATTTAACCAAATATTTCCATTCAGATCTTACTTAACCAAGGCATATGTTATCAAATCTCTAATTCAGAATTATGTAAAAGCTTAATTCTGGTTGAAATAGTAATCAAAAAGTAACCCAATTCATAAAGCTTAACTAGAGCTACGGGTCGAAATTGCTGATTATTATATTAATCAATTTAAAGGCAAACCAATCAATTTTATGAAGCACAAATACCTTTTAATTTTAACATTTGGAGCACTTTTATCATGTAATGATGATCCGCAACCCTTCGTTATTGCAAATGTGAATTTTTCAGAAGTAGGATCTGCGACCATTGGCGGAACTGGTGCAGCAGAGATCTCTGCGTATGATCCGATCACCCAAAAACTTTTTGTAGTAAATAATTTTGGAGCGTCAAGAGTTGACGTTTTGGATATTTCTAACCCATCTAATCCAATTATTACCAGTTCAATTGATATCACGCAATACGGTGGAGGGGTAAATAGTGTTGCCGTCATGAATGGAATGGTCGCCATGGCGATAGAAGCAGATGTAAGAACAAATGATGGAACTGTCGTTGTTTTTAGAATTGATAAGTTAACTGTCCCAATTGCTAGAGTAACAGTTGGCGCACTTCCTGATATGGTGGCCTTTAGTCCCAATGCTAGATTTATTGTTACAGCCAATGAAGGAGAGCCAAATGATGATTATTCGATAGATCCAGTGGGATCAGTATCGATTATCGATATTATAAATAATTTTAAAGTAGCTACTGTTGGCTTTGATGCCTTTGCAAGTAAACAGGCGTCTTTGGTTGGTCAAGGGCTCCGGGTTTTTGGGCCAAGAGCCTCTTTTTCTCAGGATATGGAGCCGGAATACGTTACCATCGAGGAGGGCTCTGAGTTTGCTTGGGTGACGCTTCAAGAGAATAATGGAATCGCACGTGTTGATTTGATCAAGCAAGAGATTACAGCTATTTTCCCTTTGGGGTTAAAGGATAATTCTATTCCTGGGAATGAGTTGGATGCTAGCGATCGAGATAATACAGTGGCTTTAAAGAGCTGGCCTTTATTATCTTATTATATGCCCGATGCCATCAGTAATTTTTCCATTGGCGACACTCATTATTTACTGACAGCAAATGAAGGTGATACACGAGATTATGCTGGCTATTCCGAAGAATCTCGTGTTAAGGACCTTAAGCTTGACCCAACTAAATTTCCTGATGCTGCAAACCTCCGAAAAGATGATCAGCTGGGAAGATATACTGTAACTACTTCCGCAGGTGATACTGATGGAGATGGTGATTTTGATGTGTTATATGGAATTGGAGCGCGGTCGTTTACTGTATGGAATGGTGGCACTGGAGCAAAGGTCTTAGACTACAATAAGCTCGAAAATGACTTTATTGGAGCATTCTCTTCCAAATACGACGATGGTAGAAGTGACAATAAAGGTGTTGAACCTGAATCGATAACTGTGGGAAAGATTGATAACCGAACCTTAGTCTTTGTAGGTTTGGAGCGGGTGGATGCGGTGATGGTTTATGAACTGATCGGCACCTCTTCGTTTAATTTTCTTCAAGTTTTGGAGACGGGTGATGCCCCAGAGGGATTGTTGTTTATTTCTGCCGAAGATAGTCCCAGCTTATCTCCACTATTGGTAGTAAGCTCAGAAGGAGACGGGAAAGTGAAGATATTTGGTATCAAATAGAACTGTAAAGATGCTTTATTTGGGAGGCCAGTCTAAAATAGGCTGGCTTTTTTGTTTTTTCTCGTACTTTTTTCACTTGAAGAATTAGCTTTGACTCATGGATCGTAGGGACATCGAAGCGTTACTCGGGCAATTTCAGCTTGAAGGATTGGGAGTTTTCAAATTTTTCAAATTTGGGGCTGGATTAATCCATCAGACTTTCTTGATCGAGTTTGGTGAGCGAAAATTTATTCTTCAAGATTTCAATTCAAACGTTTTTAAATACCCGAACCGGATCAACGACAACCTTACGCTTCTTAGTCAGTCAGGAGATTTGACACAACTGCTTTTCCAGCTTCCGCTTCCTATCTTAAATCGTGAAGGGTCTGGATTAGTAGCATTTCAAGGAAGGCTATATAGGTTATTTGACTTTATCGAAGGTAAAACGTTGCAACAGATTAGCGACCCAAATCAAGCAACTAAAGCAGCAGAAGCCTATGCTCTTTTTTCCAGATGGGCTGATAGCTTTTCGTTAGTTCAGTTTGTCGAAACCATTCCTGATTTTCATCGCCTAGACCTACGGTTTGATCGATTGGAAGAAGTTGCAAAATCCTCCCAAAACTTAAGCACTGCCGAAACCCAAATTTTGGACTTTTATCTAGCACAGAAGCAACTAGTGGAATCTTACCTCAAGATCATTCATGAAATTCCGCTTCGAATCACGCATAATGACACCAAAATCAATAATCTGATTTTCTCGTCAGACCTCTCGAAAGTGGCCGCAGTAATTGATCTGGACACCATTATGCCGGGTTATTTGCTTTATGACTTTGGAGATTTGGTTAGGACAGTTGCCAGCGCGGAAGAGGAAATAAGTCAGTCTTGGGAAAATCAAAAAGTGCTGCTGCCAATTTTCGAAAATCTACTAATAGGTTATTGGACCGGCGCAGGCGACTGGATGAGTCAAGAAGAGGCCAAATCTTTGCTGATTGGTGGTGAGGTGATGACTTGCTTGATGGGTGTTAGGTTTTTCACCGACCATCTCGAAGGCAATGCGTATTATCAAGTTGCTTATCGCGAGCAAAACTTGCATCGAGCTAAAAACCAAATGATTTTGCTTCAAAGCTTGCAGACCCACCGAGCTGATCTGGAACTTATATTTTCCAAAATCACCCGAATTTCTATTGAATCTTGACAATTCAAGATATTTTTATTGTCTATTGAGAAGACTCGGGCTATTTTGCTTCATTCCTAAAAATCAGATTCCTTGGCAGGCTTTTTCGACACCAAAATTGAATTTCTAAAAGGCGTAGGACCGCAGAAAGCGGCACTGCTGAATAAAGAGTTGACTATTTTTACGTACGGTGAATTACTTCAGCACTATCCATTTCGTTATGAGGACCGGACAAAATTTTTCAAAATAGGAGAGCTTTCAGCAGAGCTGGAAAACGTGCAAATCATTGCTAAAATCCAAAAAGTTGAGCTGGTATCAATGGGGAATAAAAACCGATTGGTAGCCCATGTAGCAGATGAAACTGGTGAGATGGAGCTCACTTGGTTTAAAGGAATTCAGTGGGTTCAAAAGAAATTGCCAATCGGTGGGGTTTTCATTTTTCTAGGGAAACCTGCTCTTTTTGGGCGAAAATGGAGCATTGCACATCCAGAATTGGAACCCGTAACCGTTGTAAATGAGCAACGAAATAATTTTCAGCCGGTCTATTCTACAACGGAAAAGCTCAGAAATAAATTTTTGGATTCGAGGGGTATTTCCAAAATCATGGAAGGATTAGTGCAGGGAAGTTTGCCTCATATTCAAGAGACCATTCCCGATGGCATTCGGGATCAATACCAATTGATCGATCGGCAGGAAGCGATCAAACAAATCCATTTCCCTTCTGAACCCAACCTACTGCAGCGAGCTCGTAAGCGATTGAAGTTTGAAGAATTTTTTTACCTACAGCTTCGACTTCTCAAGATGAAAGTCACGCGTACTGAAAAGTACAAGGGACAAGTCTTAGGGAATACGGAATTGCTAACTGAGTTTTATAATAACCATATCCCATTCGAACTGACGGGTGCGCAAAAGCGAGTAATCCGAGAATCTTTTCAGGATTTGAAGTCAGGAAAGCAAATGAATCGCTTGATCCAAGGTGATGTGGGAAGTGGGAAGACGATGGTGGCTTTTATCTGTGCTTTGATTGCGATCAGCTCAGGAGCACAGACTTGCCTGATGGCGCCTACGGAGATCCTGGCAAATCAGCATTATGAAGGATTAAGAGAGTTTGCCGACATGGTGGGGATCAAGATAGCTTTGCTGACTGGGTCTTCAAAGAAGGCGCAGCGAAGAGTGATTCATGAGGATTTACTTTCGGGGGAACTTAAAATCCTGATCGGTACACACGCGCTTTTAGAAGATATTGTACAATTTAAAAACTTAGGATTGGCGATTGTAGATGAACAGCATCGATTTGGAGTGGCGCAGCGTGCGAAGCTTTGGGCAAAAAATGAGGTCTTTATCCCGCATGTATTGGTCATGACTGCTACGCCGATTCCGCGAACTTTGGCGATGACACTCTATGGTGACCTGGATGTATCGGTTATCGATGAGATGCCTGCTGGACGAAAACCCATCCAAACAGTGCATCGCTTTGATAAGGATCGCTTGAAAGTCTTTGGCTTTATCAACGAAGAAGTCAAAAAAGGGAGGCAAGTTTACATCGTTTATCCATTGATCGAAGAGTCTAAGAAATTGGATTTGAAGAATGTGATGGATGGATTTGAAAGCATTGCCCGAGCTTTTCCAAATTATCCAATCAGCATCTTGAATGGCGATATGAAAGCGGATGCCAAAGAGTACGAGATGAAGCGATTTGTAAAAGGCGAAACCAAAATCATGGTGGCTACTACGGTGATAGAAGTAGGTGTCAATGTTCCAAATGCCTCTGTAATGATCATAGAAAATGCCGAGCGGTTTGGGCTTTCGCAGCTTCACCAGCTACGTGGGAGAGTTGGAAGAGGAGCAGAGCAAAGCTATTGCGTGTTGATGAGTAAATATGAATTGTCCAAAGATTCGAGAGTCCGGTTAGATACGATGGTGCGTACCAATGACGGTTTTGAGATTGCGGATGTGGATCTTAGGCTTAGAGGACCTGGCGATTTGATGGGGACGCAGCAAAGCGGGATTACGGATTTGTTGATTGCTGACTTGAGCAAAGATGCCCCAATTTTGATCTTAGCTCGGGATGCCGCTCAGCAGGTATTGGCAAATGATCCAACTTTGAATCTTCCCGAAAATGCTCCGATTCTACGCCAGATTCGTCAGCAAAAAAAGCATGCGGTGAATTGGAGCAGGATCAGTTGAGCTCGAGAAACTTTGACACTATTTGGTCTTTTTACTAAAAACCTGAGCAATCCTTCTAAAAATCTGCTTTTCTTTTTCCCAGAAAAAGCGGAACTGACCAAATACAAATCCATAGATCAGCAGAAAAATTTGGTAGAGGGGAAGTACGAGAAGTAAGTAAAGGAGTGTGTTTAGAAAACCGCCTTTTTCTACACCAAAAAAATCAAGAATTGGATTTTTGATAAAGAGTATAGTGAACCCGGTACAGGCAAAAACTACCAAGACCATCACTACCTGAAATAAACTATCGAGTTTCCACTTGGTTTGTAATCGCTGAAGAAATCCCTGTTTAGGGTTATCTTTTTCCATCTGACAAAAGTAACACGAATCTTTTTTAATTAAAGAGCCAGACAAAAATCCAGCTCTTTAATTACAGTACTCTAGTTGACTCCGATTCTCTTAATCTCTTAATTCCACTTAAAAACCCCTTCATTCAAGCTCTGAAGTGCGGCCTTTTTATAGGTAGAATCCAAAAGAACAGAGACGTTATGTCTGCTTCCACCATAGGAAACCATTCGAACAGGATAGGGTAGTAGTGAGTCCATTACAGACTTTAATACGCCTTTCGTTTCGGAAACCATATTTCCCACAATACAAATAATCGTTTGATTTTGGTCCACTTCTACTGTCCCAAACTGATTCAATTCTTCCAGTATTTGGGGTAAATGCATCAAATCGTCAATGGTTACAGAGACTGCCACCTCGGAAGTAGTGATCATATCGATCGGAGTCTTATACTTCTCAAAGATCTCAAATACCTTTCGCAAGAAACCATAAGCTAAAAGCATTCGGCTTGATTTGATTTTGATGGCGGTGATCCCGTCTTTGGCAGCGATAGCCTTTACCCCAACTGTTTCTACCTTTTCTTTAATCAAAGTTCCCAAAGCTTCCGGTTGCATGGTATTGAGCAGTTTCACCGGAACATTAAATTGTTGTGCGGGCCAGATCGAGGCTGGATGAAGAATTTTTGCGCCGAAGTAAGCTAGCTCTGCAGCTTCATCAAAGGACATCTCAGCGATTGGGCGAGTACGATCAACCACCCTCGGGTCATTGTTGTGCATCCCATCTATATCAGTCCAGATCTCACAGGCGGTTGCTTGAATCGCAGCCGCTATTAACGAAGCAGTATAGTCAGATCCACCTCGCTTGAGGTTATCGACTTCATTTCGATGATTCTTACAAATATATCCTTGAGTCACGAAGGTTTTTTCTCCCGGATTTTGCGCAAGGATTGCAGTCAATTTTTCAGAGATTTTACTCAATTCTGGCTCGGAATTCTCATCAATGCTCATGAAATCCAAAGCGATCAAGAAAACGGAAGGGATATTTAATTCCTCTAAAAGTGTTTGGAATAATTTGGTAGAAAGCAGCTCACCTTGTGCCAAAATATCCCGATTAATAGCCTCATTAAAGGAAATTTTTAGGATAATATTCAAGAATTCGAAATGCTCTAGGATAATTGCTTCTGCTTTTTCTCTTGCCGCATCAGTTTTTAGCAGCTCAGGATAGAAGCTCAAATAATGGGCATTTAATTCATCGATTTTAGATTTAGCAAGTGCTCGGTCAGCAGCAGCTAATGCTTCTCCAATCCCAATGAGTGCATTGGTCGTGCCTGATAGAGCAGAAAGCACGACGATTTTTGGTTCGTCCCCTCTTGTGATCAGATCTTTGACTTGATGCATACGTTCTGGGCGGCCGACTGAGGTCCCTCCGAATTTCATGATTTTCATACAATAGGTTTTTGAGCGTGGTAGGTTTTTTGAAAGTAGGTTAAACCGCAAAGAAAAACAGAGGTTTGCTCTAGTATTCAGAAGGGAACATCGTTTATAATCGAGTTTTAGCTTCCGCTAATTCTCATTAACTCAACTATTTTCTTTTTGTGAGCTATGATTCGTAAATGTTTCTTCTTAGAAGCCTAGCATTTTGATAGCTGATATGGCAGCTTCATCGCCTTTGTTGCCATGCTTTCCTCCTGCACGATCCAATGCTTGTTGTTGGGTATTTGGAGTCAAAACCCCAAAAATAACAGGCTTGTTGTATTTCAGGCTGACATTGGTAATTCCATGAGCCACTGCATCGCAAATGAAATCAAAATGCTTTGTTTCTCCTTGTATTACACATCCCAAGCAGATTACAGCATCGATTGATTCTTCTTGTGCAAGCCACTGTGCAGCTAGTGACAGTTCAAATGACCCTGGGACATTCTTTCGGATGATATTTTTTTTCTTTGCTCCGTGTTGAATCAAAGTCTGATAAGCGCCTGAAAATAAAGCTTCAGTGACCTCCTCGTTCCATTCGGAGACGATGATACCAAAGGTTTTACCGCCGATGTCTAGAATATTTTTAGACGAATGTTCGCTGAGACTTTTAAGTGATGTAGCCATAAGTAGAATGTTTTTAAGAGATGTCTCGATTTCCAGTACTTATATTTTAATATCAAGTATCAAGAAATCAGAATCAAGAATCGAAAGCAAAGAGGTTAGAACTGATAAATCAGATATGGAAGGAAAAGATAAATGGGTATGAAAATTTTTTGGGATCGACGCAAACAAAAAAAGAGTAAGACCCCAAGGCCTCACTCTTTTAGAATGCATTGCAATGAAAGCATTACTGAGCGGCCAAGCCTTCTAAGCGAGCTTTATGTTTTCGTGCACCAGCAAATTCAAATGACTCATAATACACTTCTTCTATAGTCGTGTAAGTAGCAATTGCTTCTTGAATCTTACCAGATTCTTCGTAAGCAACAGCAAGTTTGTTCAAGTATTTCGGAGTGAAATATTTATTCTCGTTAGTGTCAGCGGCTTTCTTGTAGTTGGTAATTGCCTGACCTACATTGCCCAATTCCATATTAGCATCACCGATTAAGGAGTAAGCTTTTGCTTGCACTAGGTAATCGTCAGCTGAGAATTGCTCCAAATGGGTCAATGCCTCCGCGTACTTTCGCTCAGAAAGATAGATTGATCCTACATAGAAGTTTGCCAAGTTCGCAGCATCTGTTCGTGGATAGTCTTCGATGATAGAAAGGAAACCCGGATTGATTCCGTCACCGTCCAATGCCAACTGAATGCTATCCTGCTCAAAGAAATAAACCGCTTGGAACATTTCATTCTGTGCATCCACATTCTGATTTTGGGTATTGATCTGAAAGTATAAAATACCTCCAATCAATATTACCGCAGCGATTAAAACGCCTGCTAAAATTCTACTATTCTGCTTTAAAAAAACCTCCCCCTTTTCTAATCTTGAAGCGATTACTTCAGGGTTTTCTATTAGATCGTTTTGATCTTGTGTTTTTTTAGATTGTTTCGTTGCCATGTTACCCAATTTTCAGCCGCAAATATACGGTTTTTATAATTTAACCAAAGCCAAATGCAAAAGCCATGAATTTGAATATTAATTCATGGCTTAAGCTATTGATTAACAAATTTTTACTCCATTACAAAAGGATAGTCCTCTTGCATATAAACGTCTTTGTACGCATCCATTCCATCAGGCCAAGGAGATTCTTCGGCAAATTTGACTGCATCATTTACTTGAGTTTTCACTTTGGCGATGATCGCTTCAATTTCTTCTTCTGTAAGAATAGAGTTGTCCCGGATTGTTCCTAATACTTGCTCCACGGGATCTCGTTGTTTGTATTCTTCGACCTCTTCTTTGGTTCGATATTTTTGAGGATCTGACATGGAGTGGCCTTTGTAGCGATAAGTTCTCATCTCCAATAAGGTTGGTCCATCGCCTCTGCGCGCACGTTCGGCTGCTTCCGCCACTGCTTCATGCACTGCTTCGACATTCATTCCATCTACTGCGAATGAAGGCATATCGTAAGATTCTCCTAGGGTCGAGAGATCATCGACATTAGAGGAGCGCTTTACTGGTGTACCCATTGCGTAGCCGTTATTTTCGATCACAAAGATTACCGGGGTCCTGTAAAGCATGGCCAAGTTGAGCGCTTCGTGAAAAGCTCCTTGACGAACAGCACCATCTCCCATGTAGCAAATCGCAAGGTTTTTAGTGCCTTTATATTTCTCAGCGAAACCGAGACCAAGTCCCATTGGCACTTGAGCACCAACGATTCCATGTCCCCCAAAGAAATTTCGCTCCTTGTCAAAAATGTGCATCGAACCACCTTTTCCTTTGGTAGTTCCGGTAGCTTTGCCAAAAAGCTCAGCCATCACTGCACCAGGATCTGTACCCAAACCCAGTGGATGTGCATGGCAGCGGTATGCAGTGATCCATTTGTCATCTTTCTCCAAAGCGGAAATTGCACCCGAGGCACAAGCTTCCTGACCAATGTATAAATGACAGAATCCTCTTATTTTTTGCTGCCCGTAAAGCTGTCCTGCCTTTTCCTCGAATCTCCTCATTAGGAGCATGCTTTCGTACCAATAGGTATAAGTTTCTTTCGAATAGTTAACCTTAGACTTGGTCGCTGCAGTTTTCTTTGCCATATCTTAAAATCAAAATGTGCTATTTTTAGATCTCAAATATAAGCAACCATCCCTAAAAATCAGGCTACCGCCAAAATAATTACCTCATCCATGTATCTGAAGTCGCTTGATCTTATCCAATTCAAAAATCATGAAAAGCGTCATTTCGACTTCAGCGCTCAATTGAACTGCTTTGTGGGCCTCAATGGGTCCGGGAAAACCAATATTCTCGACGCCATACATTACCTCTCGCTTACCAAAAGTGCAGTCCAATCCAGCGATAGCCTCAATGTACAGCATGAGCAGGATTTCTTTGCGATTAAAGGGCAATTTGAATTAAGCGACAAACCGATCGAGGTTCGATGCACTTTTGAGCTGGGTAAGAAGAAACTCATCTACCAAAACGGGAAGGCCTTGGATAAAACCTCAGAGCATGTGGGCTTGATTCCTTTGGTATTGATCGCCCCGGATGATACTGAGTTGATCAAGGGAGGTAGCGAGGGTCGGCGAAAATTTTTCGATGCGCTGATTTCACAGTTGGACCGTGGTTATCTGGATCAATTGATTCGCTACCATCATTTTTTGAAGCAGCGTAATGCTTTACTCAAGAAATTCGCCGAAACAGGTAGAAGGGATCTTACCCTTTTGGATCATTATGATCAGGAGTTGATAGCCTTGAGTAAGTTTTTGGCTGTGCGGAGATCGGAATTGCTTCAGGAGCTTGCCCCTCTACTCCAGCGAGATTACGAAGAAATCTCCCAAGGGCAGGAAAAAGTCACCATCACTTATGAGTCGGAAGCTTTACGGGAGGATTTTGATTCCTATTTCTTGAGCCTTCGGAAAAAGGACTTGATCACGAAAAATAGCAATGCGGGAATTCATAAGGATGATTTCAATTTTCAGATTGGCGATCATCCAATCCGAAAGATCGGAAGTCAGGGTCAGCAGAAGTCCTTCATTATTGCCCTGAAACTGGGACAGTTTCAGATCTTTGAAAAGTCCAGAGGCGAAAAGCCGCTGCTGCTTTTGGATGATATTTTTGATAAGCTCGATGATCTTCGGATCGCACAACTGATGCAACTGATCTCCAAGCAAACCTTTGGGCAGATCTTCCTGACTGATGCCCGACCGGAGCGTTCGAAGAAGATTCTGGGGGACTTGGATGCGGAGCTGCGATTTTTTGAGATGGAGAATGTATAAAAAAAGGGCCGAAGCCTCTTTTTAATTTTTAAGTCGATATCCTAGATTGCTTTCAAAATTGATAAGCCAACCCGATGGTATTTAACCTAAAAATTGTATTAGTTTTAAGTGATAAGGTTAGCTCCAGAGGGATTTCAATAGATCAATCGGTTGGTTTTCCATTCTTTCAAAAGATAATGACCTAGCCGCTAACCATTGTTTAACCTCAGGGCGAGTACTAATCGGCGACTCCTCTGTAACGATCTGAGCAGTAGCCGAAAAG
>JBLGAM010000035.1:0-28740 GCA_047612305.1 Planctomycetota bacterium
TTTAATATCCATACTCTCCACTTCTACACCTTCCATCTCAAAGGGCCATAATACTTTAGGTTCCACAGCAAGAATTCCTAACTTTTTATTAATAGCTCTATATGGGTTTTGCTGAGCATTTAAGCTTGCTTGAAGCACAAAAGTCAATCCGATAATTAAAATCAATCTTCTCATTTTTTTTTCTTTAGTTGATATTTATTTTTTGAGTTACTTTTTCCCTTTGCCATACTGCTCCATTCCAGGAATATTGGTTTTTTCTGCCAAGAGATTTAAGTCCTGATATGTAAAGCTTCCTAGCATAGACAAAAGCGTAAAGTCATTTCCACTACCGGAGATCATCAGCAACTCTTTGATCAATCCACCTTCTTCTCGTACCATAAATTTGAGACTGGAACCTTTATCCTGGACGTCCATTAAGTCTTCGTATTTATTTTTAGTCAATGTGCTCATCACCTGGCCATAAAGCGACTTCCCGTCCACTTCTTCCGAGGAAAGAATTCGAATCCCTTTGACTTTGGAGATTAGTGTTCCAAGTTCTTCTGACTCTTTATCAGTGCCCGCATTACTTTTTAGAAATCCTCCGGCCATTTGCATCATCTTAGGAGAGATATACACTCTGGAGAATCTATCATCATCCATGTATTTGGAGAAGAACTTCTGGATCGCATCATCTTGAGCATTCGCCTGAAAGATGATAGCCATTAGTAAAAACGGGATTAAGACTAGTTTTTTCATGATTCCTATTTTTTGGATTGACCAAAAATCTGGTCCGTTGTATTCAAATATTTTAGATTATTCATCGGCTGCAACTGCGCTTGACCTTTGGATAGATTAGTTTGGATCAAGGCAAAAGCCATCATCACCTCTTCATAGGCAGCTTGCTCTGCTTGCTTTTGCTCGTAAATTTGCCAGCCCCAGAATGATCCGATTAGAATAGCAGCGGAAGCAGCCCAACTCATCCAAGAAGCATTCAACTTTCTCACTTTAGCTTCAGGCCAACTTATTTTGCAAGGCTCCACTTTTCTGAAATTTGCAAGACTCCCAAATAGCATCTTCTCTACTTCGAATCCATCCGAAGCTCGAAGCAACACCTTCAACTCCTGCTCTTCTAAAAGGCTGGTTTCTGCATCGTAGTATTTGGCAAGCAGATCCTCTATTCGTGCGTTCATTTTGCTAATTTTTGATTGATCATTAATTCTCGGATTCTTTTTCTTGCGCGGTGAAGATTCACTTTCACTTGGTCAAGGCTTATATCCAAGTGCCCTGCTATTTCTGAATAGTCTAAGCCCTCCACTTCTCTCAATTGGAAAATGTCCCGTTGCTTTTCAGGCAATTCTTTTAGAAGCGACATCACCTTTTGAATTGATTCAGTGACATCATCTGGTGGAGGTTCATCAGCCCGAAACTGATTTACATTTTCCAAAGTGTCCATTTTCTTGTTTTGCCGGAAGTGAGTCAAGACCTCATTTTTAAGACTGAGGACAAGCCAACCGGAAAGATTCGCATGAACACTGAGTTCTTTTTGCCGAGCAACGGATTTTTCGAAAACATTCTGAAGCGCATCTTCTGCCAGCGCCCGATCTTTTACCCAGCTCAAGGCGAGACGGTAGAGTTTGCCACGCTGCGGCCAAATATGCTCTTCAAAAAATGTCTTCATTTAAAATCGTAATGCAGGAGTAAATCGAATGTTACAGGATGTTACAATTTTTTTTTATAGAAAAAATGAGTTCTCAAGAAACTAAAGGAAATGCCCAGAGTTTCCAATTAAAAGTTATTTGTCTAAAAATCACAACTATAAAACATAGATTGATTTTAAATTAATTTGAAAAATAGTATGCATGCAGACTATTTATTAATTTAGTGCAGTATAACTTAAGACAAAATGAGAGATTGGAATTTAAAAAAGGACATAAAAAAAGCCCCGACCGAAGTCGAGGCTGGTGGTGATAAGTGGGCTCGAACCACCGACTCACGGATTTTCAGTCCGATGCTCTACCAACTGAGCTATATCACCGTTTTTTAAAGTGATGCAAAGGTAGGTATTTGGATAGTCGTACCAAATCATTTGAAAAAAATTTATTAACAAAAACTCAAATAACACGCTAAATCTATCAATATGAGCTTTTTACCACAACTTGCATTTGTGCTTATTTTGGGCGTTGCAGGCTATATTTTAAGCAAAAGGATCAAATTTCTCCGAAGAAACATCTTTTTGGGAAAAGCGGAAACCCGAAATGATCTCGCTGAAGACCGCTGGAAGACTATGGCTTTGGTCGCTTTTGGTCAGCAAAAAATGTTTAAACGAATCATTCCAGCTTTACTCCACCTGTTGATTTATGTCGGATTTGTAGTGATCAATCTGGAAGTACTTGAATTCATTCTGGATGGAATAATCGGAACACACCGGCTATTCGCACCATTTCTCGGTGGGGTTTATACTGCTGCTATGAATATGTTCGAATTTCTGGCAGTGGCGGTACTATTCTCTTGTGTGGTATTCCTGACTAGGAGGTATGTAACTAAAGTGGAGCGATTCCAAAAACCTGAAATGAAAGGCTGGCCGGCACTTGATGCTACGCTTATTCTGGTGGTAGAGATTATCCTGATGATGGCTGTATTATCTATGAATGCAACTGATCAAATCTTAGCTCAAAGAGGTGCTGATCATTATTTAGCGTTAGGCCCACTTTTCTTTAGTGGATTGATTCGCCCCCTATTTGAAGGAATGTCTATTGAAGCCTTATATTTTATTGAGCGATTCGCTTGGTGGTTTCATATTATAGGCATTTTAGCTTTCGCAGTCTATGTGACGTATTCTAAGCATCTCCATATTTTCTTGGCTTTCCCTAATACTTGGTATTCTAATCTTAAACCAAAGGGTGAAATGGTCAACATGCCGGAAGTCACCAATGAAGTGAATATGATGCTGGGTATTCCTACAGAAACTCCAGCCAACCCGCCTGCTGAGATTGGTAGATTTGGAGCAAAAGATGTCAATGACCTGTCCTGGATCAATGTGATGAATGCCTATTCCTGCACAGAATGTGGGAGATGTACTTCAGAATGTCCTGCAAATCTGACAGGGAAAAAACTTTCCCCTCGAAAAATCATGATGGATGTCAGAGATCGCGCTGAGGAGGTAGGGAAAAGTATAGATGCTGGCGGACCTGGATTGAAAGACGGGAAGTCGCTTCTAGGAGATTACATTACCAAAGAGGAATTGAATGCTTGTACTAGCTGCAATGCTTGTGTGGAAGCTTGTCCTATTAATATTGATCCGCTTTCAATCATCCTCCAAATGCGTCGCTACGTGGCAATGGAAGAGTCCGGCACTCCGGCTCAATGGAATGCCATGTTCCAAAATATGGAAACCAGTTTCTCTCCTTGGAAATTCAGCCCGTCAGATAGATTCAATTGGGCTGAGAAAGTGAAGGAAGAGGAGATGTAAGCAGTTGTCGGTTGTCGTATAAAAGAAAATTTAGAATAAAAAGTAAAGTTCAAAAGGAGAAAAAGTAAGGAAGATTTATGTGGATTTCAAGCGTTAAAAGATCTCGTAAATCGTAATTCCCATATCGTAAATTAACTATGTCAGAAAATTACAAAGTACCAACCATGGCCGAAATGGCCGGAAAAGGTGAAACACCTGAAGTCCTATTTTGGGTAGGCTGTGCGGGTTCTTTCGATGAGCGATACAAAGCCGTAACTCAGGCTTTCGTGAAAATTTTAAATAAAGTGGGTGTCAGCTTTGCTGTTCTCGGTCCAGAGGAAGCTTGTACAGGCGATCCAGCCAGACGCGCCGGAAACGAGTTTTTATTCCAAATGCAAGCCGTAGCCAATATCCAAGTAATGAATGGCTACGAAATCAAAAAAGTAGTGACGGCATGTCCTCATTGCTTCAATACCATCAAAAATGAATATCCGGCATTGGGTGGAAACTACGAGGTAATCCATCATTCCCAGTTCCTTCAACAACTTATCAATGAAGGTAAGGTAGCCTTAAAAGGTGGAGGAGAATTTAAAGGCAAAAAGATCACTTTCCACGATTCATGCTTCCTCGGCAGAGCAAATAATGTCTACGAGGCTCCTCGTGATGTAATTAAAGCGCTTGATGCGGAATTGGTAGAAATGAAGCGTTGCAAGACCAAAGGCCTTTGCTGTGGGGCTGGTGGAGCTCAAATGTTCAAAGAAGCAGAGCCCGGGAAAAAAGAAATTAATATTGAGCGTACTGAAGAAGCCTTAGCAACAGGAGCAAATTTGATTGCAGTAGGTTGCCCATTTTGCCTCACCATGATGACCGATGGAGTAAAAAATAAAGAGCGTGAAGCAGATGTAAAAGTGTATGACCTAGCAGAAATGATTGCAAAAGACATGGGAATATGATCCGAACAAAATGAATCAATTTGACCCTTTTTGCCGTTAAGTAAGGAGTGTTTTTCTTTACCTAAAATTATTTAGTACATGTATATACCATTTGATCAATTACCAACACATTCCAGAATCTGGGTTTATCAAGCAGAACGAGCTTTCTCCTCGGAGGAAAAGGAACTCATCAGTACTAGTTTGAAGCAGTTTTGTGAAGGCTGGAACACACATGGTAATTTGATGCCTACCTCATTTCAAATTTTGGAAGAACAATTTATTGTATTGGGAGTGGATGAAAGTAGCCTTGGTGCCAGCGGATGTTCGATTGACGGTTCCGTAAGGACTTTGCGCGAGCTAGAAAAGCAACTGGAAATCAATCTAACCGATCAGGGAAAAGTAAGCTTCAAAAATAACGCGGGACAAGTAGCAGTTTACCCGGCATTAGGAATTAAATCCAAAGTGCTTTCAGGAGAAATTGAACGGGAAACCCTTGTACTGAATCCCTTGGTAAAAATCAAGAAAGACTTGGAAAATGTATGGATTTCAGCCAATGATAGTTGGTTAAACAAATACTTCCCAAATTAATTAGTAATATTCAGGATAGATCAACCATAGCGCTTCAGATGAAAAAACATTTTTTATGGATTAGTCTTTTATTCCTTATCGGAGTCAGTTCTTGCAAGAGCCTGCAAGAAAAAGGAAATGAGCAATACCTTTCGGGTCAATACCAATATGCGATTTCGACATTCTCGCAGATTTTGGAAGATGATCCTGAAAATAAGGAAGCTAATCAGACCATAGCCGAGAGCTACCGCCTCTCCAATCGAATCGAAGAGGCCACCCCTTATTACCAAAAACTAGTAGAAACTGACCCCTCTTTTGAGAGTTATTACCGCCTAGGATTGAGTCTCAAGGCAAATGGTAAAAATGAAGAGGCGAAAGCCGCCTTTGAAGCAGCAAAAGGAAATACTCAAGAAGATCGATTTTTGGCAGAAACTCAGCGACAGCTTGAAGCGATCAAATTGGCTCAGGGCATCGAAGATTACTGGCCAATGCATGAGCTAGTCAATTATAAAGATCTCAATACTGCCGGTGCGGACTATGCCCCTGTGATCTCAGAAGACTTTATTTACTTTACGTCTGGGCGTCAAGCATCTGGATTGTATGCAGCAGACGGCTCTCCATACACTAAGTTATTTCGTACAAGAGCCGATGGTTTGAAGGTAGATGTAAGTGCTGTTCAAGCTTTACCCGAATTCAAAAATGAAGAGGGATTGAATCAAGCAGCAATTGCAATAAGTCCTGATGGAAATACCCTTATTTATGGGCGGGGAAATTCAACTTCTTCAAAAGATTTCCCAGAGACCACTCTTTTTGTTTCTTATTTCCGAGGCGGAGGATTTACCCAGCCGATCTGGATGCCCGTGAATGAGGATGAGACTTGGTGGAACTCCACACCTGCCTTTAGCCCTGATGGTTCTGAGCTTTATTTTGCTTCGAATCGACCAGGAGGTTTTGGTGGAATAGATTTATATAAAGCTACAAAGCTAGCCAATAGTGATTTTGGTAATCCTGTGAACCTTGGTCCAACTATCAATACTCCTGGCAATGAGCTTTTTCCAAGAATGGCTCCTGATGGTAGATTCTTCTTTTCGTCTGATGGTCATCCAGGCTATGGAAAATTAGACCTTTTCGTAGCAGAAAAAGACGAATCTGGAAAGCAAGTAGTGATCAACTTAGGCGAGAATTTCAACAGCCTAAATGACGACTTTGGAATTTTCTTTACTGAATATCCAAAAGCTGGATACATTTCCTCCAATCGAGATGGCGGTGTAGGTGATGATGATATTTATTTCTTTGTGGACAAAACACCTAAACCGAAAATCGTCAATGTATTACTTAATGTGATCACCAAAGAACGCATCGCAGGAGAAGCCGACAAAATCCTAAATCAAGCGCGTGTGGTACTTTATGATGGGAATAATAAACAGGCTGGTGGTGATTTCTCTAACACCAATGGAAGAGTACGATTCACTTTGAGTCCAGATGCAGATTTCATGATCATCGCTTCCAAAACTGGCTATTTCTCTAAATCTGTGCCTTATACGACGAAAGGAAAAACTCCGGACCCAGCTACTTTGATCCAAGAAGTAACCAATATCACGTTGGATACGACTATTGTATTAGATCAATTAATTCTGGATCGCTCTATTGTCTTAGAAAATATTTATTACGATCTGAACAAGGCAGATATCCGTCCTGATGCTGCTACTGAACTTGACAAGCTGGTACAAATCCTGAAGGACAATCCTTCCATTCGAATTGAGTTGAGTTCTCATGCGGATGCCCGAGCTACAGATGCCTACAATGACGATCTTACTCAGCGAAGAGCTCAGTCTGCTGTAGACTATCTAGTTTCTCAAGGTATTGCAAGTGAACGATTGAGTGCAAAAGGCTACGGTAAGCGCCAGTTGATAATCCAGAATGCACAAACTGAGGAGGAGCATCAAGTCAACCGACGAACTGAGTTTAAGGTGACTGAGATCAAGGAGTAATTCAAGTTTGATATTAGATTTTGAAAAGCGGTTGGTCCGTTAGATCAACCGCTTTTTTTAAAAAATTGATTGGAGTTTCAAATATTTGCTCATCACTTCAAAATCCCGGTCACTGTGGAGTAGCTTGATATTTCTGTTGATGCAAAAAGTCCCGATCATCATATCAATCGTTTTCCTTATTGTCACTCCATTTCTTCTTAATTCTCTATAGTTTTTGGCCGCCTCTATGGCAATTTCTTTACCTACTAAATCAAATAATACTAAGTCATTAAATAATTCATGGGCTACCATGACGTCTTCCTCTGATGCAAAGCCTTGCAAAACTTCAGTCAAAATTAAATCTCCAACACAAACGTCTTCATTACCCAAAATTCGATTCAAAAAATCAGTTTGTAGTGTATCCCTGCCATTGAAATAATCTATCCAAACTGAAGAATCAACCATAATCATAAGTCAGTCCGCATTTTATCTAAATTTCCTTCCCATTTCAGCTTTCCTCTATATTCTTTAATCCGTTCCTGCTTTTTTAATCTGACGATTAACCGAAGCCCTTCTTCTACAGTTGCTTTTTTTGTGGAAAAACCCGAAGCTTTCATTGCTTCTTCCATTAAGTTCTCGTCGATTTCAATATTTGTCCTCATGATGTGTATAGTTTTTATAAATATACACATATTGATTTTAAATGTTTGATTTTCAAAGCTTCAAATTTCCCTTCAAATCCCCCGAATTCCCTTGGAATACTTAACTTTGTAGAATGAATGAGCGATACATGCAGCGCGGCGTCTCTGCTTCCAAAGAAGATGTACATCAGGCAATTTCTAAGCTAGATAAAGGCCTTTTCCCTAAAGCTTTTTGCAAAATCGTTGAAGACACCCTGGGCAACGATTCTGATTATTGCAATATCATGCATGCAGACGGCGCAGGCACCAAGTCTTCATTGGCTTATTTGTATTGGAAAGAGACGGGTGACCTGAGTGTTTGGAAAGGAATTGCTCAAGACGCAATCATCATGAATACAGATGATTTACTTTGCGTTGGAGCAATAAATAATATCCTAGTTTCCTCCACCATTGGAAGAAATAAAAACCTTATTCCAGGTGAAATCATATCCGCCATCATAGAGGGCACTGAAGAAGTACTTCAAATGCTTCGAGACAAGGGGGTAAATGCTGTCTTGACTGGAGGAGAAACTGCCGACGTAGGCGATTTGGTGAGGACGATCATTGTAGATAGCACCGTGACTTGTCGAATGCGAAGAGATGAGGTCATTTCTAATGAAAAAATTCA
Source organism: Planctomycetota bacterium (assembly GCA_047612305.1). GTDB lineage: Bacteria > Bacteroidota > Bacteroidia > Cytophagales > Cyclobacteriaceae > Algoriphagus. The sequence goes on from JBLGAM010000035.1 coordinate 8,205, forward strand.
AGGAGGTGATGTGATCGTTGGTTTATCTTCTTTTGGTCAGGCAAATTATGAAACTCAATATAATGGTGGAATGGGATCCAATGGATTAACCTCTGCCCGCCATGATATTTTCAATAAAGTATTAAAAACAAAATATCCTGAATCATTTGATCCTGCCATTCCCGAGGATTTGATCTATTCAGGCAAATACAACCTCACCGATCCAGCTCCGGGAGCACCTGTAAATATGGGGAAACTGGTTCTTTCCCCTACCCGTACCTATGCTCCTATCATGGTGGACGTATTGAATTACATGCGTGGCCACATTCATGGATTGGTTCATTGCTCAGGTGGAGCACAGACCAAAGTCCTTCACTTCGTAGATAATTTGCACGTGATCAAGGATAATCTATTCGAGACTCCTCCATTGTTTAAAATCATTCAGGAAGAAAGCCAAACTGACTGGAAAGAAATGTACAAAGTCTTCAACATGGGACATCGAATGGAAGTGTACCTCGACGAAAGGTATGCTGAAGAGATCATCGATATCGCCGAATCTTATGGTGTCGAAGCTCAAATCATTGGTCGAGTAGAGCCTCATTCTGGCAAGAAAGTAACCATCCGAAGTGAGCACGGAACATTTGAATACTAATCCATGAATTGGAATTCCCTTTTCAAAAAGGCACTAAAAATCTTCCTTGGGCTATTTTTAGTGCTTTTTGTTTTAGCCTTGATTCTCTTGACTACGGTGGACCACTCACCTATTGAAGAGCAGCAATTCTATAAAGAGACATTTGATCGATTAGAGGATATTCCTTTTAAAACTACTCTAGGAGAAACTTGGACGGCAGGATGGTCCAAATCTAACATGACCCCCGCTAAGCCCATTGACTTGGTGGGATATGCTCCTAGAGGGTCTTACGAATTTGTGCAAGACAGCAGTTTTGTAAAAGCTTTAACTTTGAGTAACGGCAAAACCCAACTTGCATGGTTGAATTTTGAGTTGCTTATAGTTCACCCTTTCCTTGCAAAATCTATTCGGGAAGCGGTGGAAAAAGCGAACCTCCCTATTGCTCAGCTAAACTTCACTGCCACGCATACGCATTCCGGAATGGGTGGTTACATGCCTGGACCGTTGGGGGAGATGGCTTTTGGCGGATTCAATCAGGAGATTGTTGATTTAATGGTGGAAAAGAGTGTCTTAGCCTTAAGGACGGCTATTTCTCTTCAGGATACTGTTTCCATAGCCTATCGGAAAGCAGACGCAAGAGCGTTGGTTGAAAACCGATTTATCAAAAATGACCCGATTGATCCATTTGTCAGGCAGCTGATTTTCACAAAAAGGGACGGAAAGAAGGCCACTTTTCTAACTTATTCTGCACATGCCACTACGATGAGTTCCAAGTTTATGGGATTATCAGGAGATTATCCGTTTTACCTAGTGCAGAATTTGGAAGCGAGTGAATATGACTTTGCACTTTTTGCAGCGGGAACAGTGGGAAGTCATCGACCCCTTTCATTTGGAAATACGCCAGAATTAGTGGCTAAATATGCTGCTGCGCTCGACTCTACGATTCGAATTCACATGACTCAATTTGCAACGATCAATCGAAAGGAAATTGGGCATGGACGATTGGACATTTCTCTCCGGGAGCCTCACTTGAGGATTTCAGACAATCTTCGGATTCGCCCTTGGCTTTTCAAATATTTACTAGGCGATACTAATGCCCACTTGGATTTTACTCTTATTGGAAATACCCTGTTAATAGCTTCTTCAGGAGAGTTGTCAGGAGTTTTTTATGAAAAGTGGGAAGAATCAGCCCGCGCGAAAGGGCTCAACCTAATCATCACAACCTTTAATGGAGGCTACATCGGCTATATCACGCCGGATCGTTTATATGATAAGCATTTCCACGAAGTGCGGGAGATGAACTGGTATGGGCCAGGAAATGGGGCCTTCTTTGACGCAATGATTGAGGAGATTATAGCAAAGGTTAATTGACCTGGATTTTCCAAAGTTGCGCTCGAATCCAGCCTTTTCTTTTCTTTAGTTCATCCAATTTCTTGAACCTTGCCTGCTTCAGAAATTGCTCATAATCGGGCAGGTCAATTCTTGGATGGGCGGTCAAAACTTGAAAGAATCGCATCATGACAAATTGAATAACCCGTTGAGCCCAAGACAGTGGCTCAAAAAAATCAGCGATATAGAGTGTCGATTCTGAATTGATTGCAGATTTTAATTCAAAAAGAAATTTTTCAAACTCGAAATCAGTAAAAGTGTCCAGTACAAAATGTAGCCAGACTTCATCAAACTTATTTTCAGAATCTGCTTCGAAGTGCCCCAAATGAAACTCGAGTTTACTTTCTGAAAGATTTTTTTTGGCTTTGGTAAGCATCGCCTCCGAAAGCTCCCAAAATTCGCCACGAACTTGTCCAGCAAAACCTTGGTAATCTAAACCATCTCCTCCCCCGATGATCAATACTTTTTTTAAAACTAAATTCTCAGCAAAAGCAATTTTCACCTCCTTCTGTGAGGTGCCAAAAACCATCCGAGCAAGAAGAGAATAAAAAGGAGCAATGAAACTGTAGCGATCTTTCACTATTTTAAAGGAAAGTAAACTATCCCAAAATTCCTTTATATGAAAAATATTTTTAAAACAATCGGTGGACTTCGAAAGCTTTTGTCCTCGGTAGACCTAGATCAAATCTCTAAACTTTCTGAAAAAGTAGACCTATCTAAAATGGTCGGTCTTGTATCCCAAATGAGTGAGGAAGACCTCTCCAAAATGATGGGTATGATGAAAAGTGGAAGTAAACCCAAGGTAATTCCTCCAATTAATGGGGATTTTTATGAATTAGGTAAAAGCCTGCCAAACCACGAGCGAGAGATTCAGCTCCGAGTGCGCGAGTTCATGGAACGAGAAATCAAGCCAATCGCAAATGATTATTGGAATCGAGGAGAATTCCCCATGCAGATTATACCAAAGATGGCTGAGCTAGATATTGCTGGATTGACTTATCAAGGCTACGGTTGTCCGGGAAATTCTGCACTTTTGGAAGGATTTGTGGCAATGGAAATGGCTCGGATCGACACCTCAATTTCTACCTTTTTTGGAGTACAAAGCGGACTGGCTATGGGGAGTATTTACCTCTGTGGCTCAGAAGCTCAAAAACAGGAATGGCTTCCACCAATGCAAAAGTTGGAGAAAATTGGAGCTTTCGGTTTGACCGAACCTGAAGTGGGTTCTGGTGTAGCTGGAGGATTGACTACGACTTGCAAGCGTGAAGGGGATGCATGGATTCTGAACGGTCAAAAGAAATGGATCGGCAATGCGACTTTTTCAGATATGACGATCATCTGGGCTAAGGATTTGGAAGATCAGCAAGTGAAAGGCTTTATCGTTAGAAAAGGCAATCCAGGATTTTTGGCTGAGAAACTTGAGGATAAAATGGCCTTACGAACGGTCCAAAATGCGTTGATCACCTTGACGAATTGTGAAGTGCCGGAAACTGACCGACTACAGGAGGCAAATTCATTCAAGGACACTGCCAAAGTCCTGCGAATGACCAGAGCCGGAGTAGCTTGGCAAGCAGTAGGCTGCGCTCGCGGAGCCTACGAATTAGCTCTAGCCTACACTAACGAGCGAAAGCAATTTGGGCGGCCTATCGCTTCCTTTCAACTCGTTCAAGATCTTTTGGTCACGATGCTCGGTGATCTTACAGCCATGCAGACGATGGTATTTCGGCTTTCAGAGATGCAAGACTCTGATATGCTTCGAGATGAGCACGCTTCCTTAGCGAAGGTATTTTGTACCCTTCGAATGCGCTCCATTGTGGATAATTCCCGAGCCTTATTCGGAGGAAATGGAATCTTACTTCGACATGATATTGCGCGATTTGTCGCAGATGCCGAAGCTGTATACAGCTACGAAGGCACCAAAGAAATCAATTCTTTGATCGTCGGAAGAGCGATTACCGGACACAGTGCCTTTGTCTAAAGAAAATACAATAAGACTGGAAGTATAAAGACAGCTTCGGTTCGCAATCTGACTTTTTCGGCAGAAAGTTTTGGGTTGAAAAAAGCCAAGTAATGCACCAAAGACATTACTGTTAAAATGCAGGAAAATGGTCTGTAAAATGAAGGCAAAAGAATAAAACTCGCAAGTCCAATCAGCAAAGAAAGAAAACAAAGCCTTCTGATTAGCTCAATAAATTTGATCGGAGGAAACAGAAATGCGGAGGAAAAAAACCCGCCAAGCTGGTCTTGTCTGCGGTCTAGGTGCGAAAGTATTAGCAAATTGATCAAGGCGAGTAAAGTGTAGCTCCCCAGAAAAAGAAAAATCTCCCAACTCAAATCTAGCACCTTAACTCGGAGCAATGGAATCCATGCAATTCCCAACACATAAAATAGGGCAATGCTAATTTCTTTGGCCCAAGCCATCCTTCTGCCGGCAAGTCGAATGAGCAGCATGCTAGCAGAGATCAACGTACCCAATATCAGACTCCATCCCAATTCACTGCTGAGGTCAAAGGTGTAGTAAGCTAGACTTAGCCCACAGATCAACACCAAACCAAGACTGATTCTGAGACTATTTTTATATTTCAAGTGAAAAAGATGGCGAGGCGAAAGATCCACTTCCGTTTTCTGGCGGCTATCCAGTAGATGATCTGCCGTATAAATACTCCAAACTGCTAAACCCAAAAGCAAAAACACCTGCCATTCCAATTCGATCCGAAGTAGCTTTGAAAAAAATACCAAACCAGCCAAAGCACCCAGCACCACATCAATGGAAAGCCAAGAAAGGCGAAGGTGGATTTTTTCTAAAAGTAGCATGAGGGGAATTTTGGTTTGAGCAAAACTTGCTCATGGAAATTTGAGATGAACTTAGGGATTTTTTTGCTAGTTTGATGGAAATTCCTGTCAGATGGCAGAATTCTAACTAACCTAAAACCCTACAATTAGCCTATGAAAACCTTAAAACTTACTTTTGCACTCCTTTTTTGCTATTGCCTTGCTTTTGGCCAAGCTCCAATTAAAGTGGCCTGTGTCGGAAATAGTATTACACAAGGTCCAGGAAGAGATAACCCAAATAGCTATCCACTTCAGATGCAGGCAATCCTTGGCGATGCCTATCAGGTGGGGAATTTTGGGGTAAGCGGCCGGACTTTGCTCCGAAAAGGTGATTTTCCATACTGGAATGAGCCACAATTTCAGGAAGTCAAGGATTTTGCACCAGATATCCTGATCATTATGCTCGGTACCAATGACTCCAAACCACAAAACTGGAAATTTGCTTCGGAATTCAGACAAGACTATTTGGATATGATTCACGAATTCAAGAAAACAATGCCTGTAGACAGCAAAGTCTATTTGATCCTTCCAGTGCCAGTCACCCGAGTAAATTTTGGAATCACCCCAGACGTGATGAATAATGAGCAGCGACTCATGCTGATCGATATTGCACATGAAAGCGGTTCAGAATTGATCGATCTATACACCCCATTTATTGGAAAAGAGGCGCTACTGCCAGATGGCGTTCATCCAAATACCGAAGGATTAGGAATTATGGCGCGAGTGATTGCGAGGGCGTTAAGGTTGTAGGTCTTTGAATTTCTATCAAAACTCAGGTCTCCTTCAACTCAGACCTGAGTTTTAGTTTTAGAATTCTCAGTTTAAATTTTTCTATTTTCCATCCATAAACCAAGTCTGCTTCCACTCCCCTTCAAATTTGTCATTGGACTGCAGCGGGCCTGCTGTGCTTCGGCCGTCTTGAATGTATTTAGTCAATAATAGGCGTAGCTCTTCTACTTTTTCAGATTGTTCGGCTTGAAGATTCGTTGTCTCAGATGGGTCGGAAGCTAAGTTATAAAGTTGGAAATCGGGAAGATTTTCTTCTGATGGATCTCCCGGTCTTGGAAAGCTCCAGCCTCCCGATCCTTTGGCTAAGATCAATTTCCAATCTCCTTTGCGTATTGCAAAACTCCCATTGACCGAATGGAAAACGGTAGCTTCTCGGAAAGTGGCAGGCTGATTTTTAATATCAAATAATGAGGTAATTGAATAGCTATCCTCGCCTTCTGAATCAGAAACTGAATAGTCTGCAATCGAAGCCGCCGTAGCAAAAAAATCTACTAGCGAAATCGTCTCGGCCCGAACGCTACCCGCCTTAATCTTCGCAGGCCATTTGGCTATAAAAGGAACTCGATGCCCTCCCTCGAAGATATCCGCCTTATGGCCTCGGAAGTTGGCACTCGGAAGATGACCCATTTCCACCAGCTTGTCAAAGCCAGCCGCTGGCGCAGGACCATTATCACTGGTGAAGATCACTAGCGTGTTTTGATCAATCCCAGCAGCGATCAAGGCTTGATTGATTTTGCCTACATAGTCATCGATCATCATCATAAAATCGCCATAGGGAAGCATTCCACTTTTCCCCTGCCATTTTACTGGAGGCAAGATCGGGGTATGGGGGGAAGGTAAAGCGAGGTAAAGAAAGAAGGGTTTTTCCTGATTTGCTTGATTTTGGATGTACTTGATTGATCGCTCAAAGAAATTTGGAGTGACCTCCTCATGGATGAAATCCGCGCCGGTTGGCCCCTTTCTCCACCAAGAAAATTCCCCCTCGTCTATCGTACTGCGATCAGGAAGTTGCGTCACCATGCCATTTTCGGTATATACGTAGGGAGACATATCGAGTGAAGCCGCATGCCCAAAGGCATAGTCAAAGCCCAATTCATTCGGTCCATTAAGAACCCGTTTTTTAAAGTCGACCTCAGAAAAATCTTCTGCATTTATTCCTAAATCTCTCAAGACGGAATCGGCTTGAAGCCCCCAATCCCAACCTAGATGCCATTTGCCGATAAAGGCCGTCTGATATCCTTTGGTTTTCAGCAAGGATGCCACTGTAGTCCTACTTTTCGGGATCAAAGCCGTGGACTTACCAAACAATACTCCCTCTTTTAAAGAGCTTCGCCAATTATATCTGCCGGTGAGCAAAGCATATCGTGTAGGCGTACAGACCGAAGAGGTAGTATGTGCATCAGTAAATCTCATCCCCTCCGAAGCCAATTGATCAATGTTTGGAGTGGGGATTTTACTTGCTGGATTAAAAGCTTTGATGTCTCCATAGCCTAGATCATCGGCAAGAATAAAGATAATATTTGGCGGTTTTACTTCTTTACGATTTAGAGTACAAGAACCAAAAATCAGGACAAATCCTGTGAATAAGAAGAAGGGAAATACGATTTTCATTGAGTAAATTTTTTTAATTCAATCAAATTAACGAATTCCCAGGAAAGGTTAATTTCTTGAGAAATTTATACCTACCAATAGGTATTTGTTATCACAGATCAAAATTAACAAAAGCCTAAGCCTGAGAGCTACTCAAGCTATACAAAAACCTCTGCGAACTTCTCTGTGAGAAAAACTGAAATCTTCTCGAAAACAAAAAACCACAATCCTTTCGAATTGTGGTTTAGAAATTAGGGCTATTGTAATATTTTTAGCCTAGTGCTTCAGCACCTGCTACGATTTCTAAGATTTCGTTTGTAATAGCTGCTTGTCGACTTCTGTTGTAAAGCAATCGAAGCTCTTTTAGTAAGTCCCCAGCGTTTTCAGTGGCTTTATCCATTGCAGTCATTCGAGCGCCATGCTCAGAAGCATTGCTTTCCAAAACTGCCTTGTAAAACTGAATTTTCAATGAAGTTGGTACTAATTCCTCAATGATATAGGCTCTAGATGGCTCTAGGATATAATCGGTTTCTGTAGTTTTTTCTTCTTCAGCATCAGCATTTGACATTGGAAGAAACTGCTCAGTTTGAACAAACTGAGTAGCTACATTTTTGAATTCATTAAAAACCAAAACTACCTGATCATATTCTCCCTCCAAAAATGCATTCATTGCATACTCTGCAGCAGATCTTACATTTTCAAAGGTAAGATCTCCAAACACCTGATAGAAATCAGAGATCAAGGTAAAATCACGCTTTTTGAACGACTCATACGCCTTTTTACCTAATGGTAAAATAGTTATTTCTTTACCGGCAAATTGACCAATAATGGAAGCGTTACAGGCTTTGATAACATTCGAATTGAAAGCTCCGCAAAGTCCTTTATCTGAGGTAACTGGTACTATTAGCACCTTATTTACCTCGCGCTTTTCAGCATACACGATATCCGCTGCTCCTTCCGAAGCTGCTGATACATTATTCAGGATTTGAGTTAACTTCTGAGAGTATGGACGCATCTGCGTGATTTTGTCCTGCGCTCTTCTGAGTTTCGCTGCGGATACCATTTTCATGGCCTTAGTAATCTGCTGTGTAGAGACTACTGAGGTGATCCGTTGCTTTACTTCCTTAAGGTTAGCCATCAGTGGTTGCTTTGTACTTGGTATAAAAAAACCGGAAGGATCGACCCTCCCGGATTCATTTCAATTATTTCGCGTATTTAGGAGCTAATTCTGAAGCAGCAGTAGCTAATATCTTACCTGCGCCATCGATATCTCCTTTAAGGATCAAGGTTAGTGCTTCAGGGTAAGTAGATTCCAAAAGAGTATAGAATTCTTTTTCGAATGCTCTCGACTGATCTACTGGCACAGAATCCATCAATCCTTTCGTAGAAGCATAGATGATCGCAACTTGATTGGCTACAGAAACTGGAGAATACTGTGGCTGCTTCAAGATTTCCTGGTTTCTTCTACCTCGCTCAATTGTCAGCTTAGTCGTAGCATCAAGATCAGAACCAAACTTAGAGAAAGCTTCTAATTCACGGAATTGAGCTTGATCAAGCTTCAAAGTACCCGCTACTTTCTTCATTGCTTTGATCTGAGCATTACCACCTACCCGAGATACAGAAATACCCACGTTGATCGCAGGACGAATACCAGCGTTAAATAGGTTAGTCTCTAGAAAGATCTGACCATCTGTAATCGAAATTACATTCGTCGGGATATAAGCAGATACGTCACCAGCCTGAGTTTCGATAATAGGAAGTGCGGTCAAAGACCCACCACCTTTTACCAAATGCTTAATTGAATCAGGTAAATCATTCATCTGCTGCGCTATGGTATCAGATTTATTGATTTTCGCAGCTCTTTCAAGCAATCTAGAGTGAAGGTAGAATACGTCGCCAGGATAAGCTTCGCGTCCCGGAGGTCTTCTTAAAAGTAAAGAAACTTCACGGTAGGCAACAGCCTGCTTGGAAAGATCATCATACACTACGAGAGCAGGACGACCAGTATCACGGAAAAATTCACCTATCGAGGCACCTGCAAATGGAGCAAAAAACTGCATTGGAGCAGGATCTGCAGCAGATGCAGCTACAATAACGGTATAAGGAAGTGCTCCTCCTTTTTCAAGTGCAGCTACTACGTTGGCCACAGTAGAGGCTTTCTGTCCGATCGCCACATAGATACAGAATACAGGTTCGCCTTTATCGTAAAATTCTTTTTGGTTGATAATAGCATCAATAACTACAGCAGTCTTACCCGTCTGACGATCACCGATTACTAACTCACGCTGACCACGACCGATTGGGATCATCGCATCAATAGATTTGATACCAGTCTGAAGAGGCTCAGTTACCGGTTGACGGTAGATTACACCTGGAGCTTTGCGCTCAAGTGGCATTTCGTACAAGTCACCAGTAATCGGACCTTTTCCATCGATAGGAATACCTAAAGTATCGACAACACGGCCAAGCATTCCTTCACCAACCAATAGAGAAGCAATTTTCTTGGTTCTTTTTACCGTATCACCTTCTCTGACCTCCTTAGAGTCACCAAAAAGTACGGCTCCCACGTTGTCTTCTTCAAGGTTAAGCACCATTGCTTTCAGGCCATTGTCGAATTCGATCAATTCACCCGCCTGAACCTTGGAAAGTCCATAGATACGTGCTACACCATCCCCCACTTGAAGGACTGTACCCACTTCTTCTAGTTCTGCGGCTGTTCTTGTTCCTGAGAGTTGCTCTCTCAAAATTGCCGAAACTTCATCTGGTCTTACTTCTGCCATGATATCGTAGATTAATGCTTTTTAATTAAATTTTACTTTCGTAATGATTCTCGCTGAACTCCGCTTTCAAAATTCTTAGCTTAGAGCTAAGTGACTCGTCAAGTTGACGGTCATTTACTTTCAAGATGTAACCACCAATCAGATCTGGATTTATTTTCTCAACAAGCTGAACAGTCTCCAAACCAGAGATTTCTTTGACGAGCTCGACAAACTGCTTTCGCAATTTTTCATCTATAGCATAAGTCGTTGTCAATTCAGCTACCTGGATTGATTTGTGAATATTATATTGATTTTCAAATTCCTTCGCTACGTCCACCAAGACACTTTCTCTACCTTTTCTTGAGACTATTTCAAAAAAAGTAAGAGTCATACTTTGAGCGCCTGTAACATAAAGGGCATTGAGAACTTTCAATTTTTTCTCGGAGGAGATAATCGGGTTGTTCAGCATAAGCGCCAAGTCCCTATTTCCCTTTACCATGGTAGAAAGCTTGACAAAATCAGCATGCACTTCCTCAAGGATATCCTTTTCAAGGGAAAGTTCCATTATGGACTTTGCATACCGGTGTGCTACTCTATGATTTGACATGCAGAGGAATTAATTAAGCTTAAGTTCGTTTAAGAATCCATCGACAAGCTCTTTTTGAGCTTTATCATCAGAAAGATTCTTTCTCAATAACTTCTCTGTTATTTCAATGGAAAGCGAAGCGACTTGAGTTTTAATATCCGCCAAGGCAGCTTTCTTCTCAGTTTCAATCACTGCTTTTGCACTAGCAATCATTTGGGCTCCAGCTTTTATAGCATCCTCTTTAGCCTCATCGATCATTTTTACAGAAGCGTCTTGAGCTTTTTTCAAAATGATATCTCGCTCCAATCTTGCTTCAGCTAGCAACTTCTCATTTTCAGCCTTGAGATTAGCCATTTCATTTCTAGCTGTTTCAGCTGACTTCAATGCATTCTCTATACTACTTTCTCTCTCGTCAAGAGCGGCGAGCATTGGCTTCCAAGCAAACTTGATCAGAATGAATAGAAGGCCCAAAAAGCCAAATAGTTGCCAGAAAATAAGACCGGTCCCTGGTGTAATTAAATCCATGGTTTAAAATTTTATTTCAAATTGTTCAATAGAATAAAGAAAAGGGAAAGGCCTAGCGCCAATCCCTTTTCAATTTAATTATGCGATCCCAGCGATGTTTAGCGCGATCAACAAACAGATAACTGCTGCAAATAGAGAAACTACCTCGATCAAGGCAGCAATAATCAACATTGCACCCTGGATCTTTCCAGCAGCTTCAGGCTGGCGAGCAATAGCTTCCATAGCCTGTCCACCAATACGACCGATACCTAGGCCTGCGCCAACCGCAACAATACCTGCACCGATTCCAGCTCCCATTAGAGCATAACCAGCAGTCAACAAGATAATAGTTAACATAACATTTAATTTATATAATTGAACAAAAGAAATTCCTAAATTTTAGTGATGATCAGCATGTGCGTGCTCTGCAACCGCAGACCCAATGTACATCGCAGTGAACAGCGTAAATACATAAGCCTGAATAGTCGCTACTAACAATTCGATCAAATTTATAAAGGTCACCATCAAAGTACTTGCGATACCGATGGTATACGATTCAAAGATAAATGCCAAGGCAATGAAGCCAAGAATTACAATGTGTCCTGCAGTGATCGCGACGAAAAGTCGAACCATTAAGGCAAAAGGCTTAGTGAATAAACCGATGATTTCGACCGGCACAATAATCAAAAGCATTAAAGGGGGTACACCTGGAGTCATAAACACGTGCTTCCAGTAAGCCTTATTACCGTTTACATTGGTAATAATGAATGTCAATACAGCAAGGACCAAGGTAACCGCAATATTTCCAGTCATGTTAGCAGCACCCGGGATTAGCCCTAGCAAATTACCAAACCACACAAAAAGAAAAAGAGTTATCAAGTAAGGAACGAAACGCTTGTATTGTGGACCAATTGAATTTTTGGCAATGTCGTCTCTTACGAAAATAACAATTGGTTCAATAATCGCAGCAGCGCCTTTTGGAGCTACAGCACCATTTTTCTTGTAGAATGCAGCTGCAGAAAGTGCAAGCCATCCAACGACGATCAATACTATAAATAGCATTATCACGTTCTTAGTAATAGAAAACTCGACAAAGCTTGCCTCATCTACTCTACCCAAATGATCATGCTCATCAATAAAGTACCCTTCATGGGCATATTCTTCTCCAAAAAGATGAGTGTCGTGATTTTGAAAATTTGTAGAGCTGAAGAACTCCAAACCTCTATCTCCCGAATACACAATTACAGGAAGGGGTAAAGTCACGTGCGTGTGTCCAAAAGTCGCAAAATGCCACTCATGAGAGTCTTTCACGTGATGCATGATGAAGCTCGTCTTGTCTTCTTCTGCGCCCGCAGCATAAGTATTGCTAGTAAAACCTAGCAAAAATGCTGAAATTAAAAGACTTATTACCAGTGTTTTACGCGTCATTAACTCTATTTTTTGTGGGCTACTTCGAAATCGGGCGCAAGTTAGACAGAAAGGTGTAAATATCAAAAACTAAATAGCACAAAAAAATGATGAAGAAATCTGCTATAAACAGAATAATATTTTCCATACTAGGCCAAACGGCAATTCCAATAAACACTAAAGTCCCAATAAATCTTAAAATCATTGCTAAAACCATGATTTGAAAGAAATTTTCACTAAAGGATTTTAAGAGAAATCCATTGAGTAAACTGATCAAAAATGAAAAAAACATAAGGAAAAAGTAAATGTTCCAGATTTTTGCATGGATCAAAAAAGGAAAAACCAAACTCAATAGGCCTATTAAAACTGCAATAGCCAAGGAAAACAATAGAAACCGGATATGAATGTTTTTAGGAAGTGCCATTGATGCTAAAGATAAGATACAAAAATAGCCATATTTTAGAAATTCACTCATTATCCTGCTTCGCCGACATCCAAAGTTGGAAAAACGCAAGCCCCACAGACAAAAAAGAAAATAACAAAAGCCAAATCGGAAATTTCATTTCGCTCTTTTGTTGAATCCACCACCCAAACCACGTACCTGCACCAATCACTCCAAAAAGCTGAAATGATAAACCAATGTATTTAACGTAGGCAGGTGTAGCAGTGGGCTTTCTATTAGGATAATCAGTCTTCATTATAAGAGGTTAAATTTTGTAAAAATCAATGCGCAAATATAAGCCGTAAACCTCCTCAGAAATAATAGCTCAATAATTTCGTTCAGTAAGAAGGTTAAAAATCCTATTTTGGTACTTTAATTGGTAGGGAGTCCACATGTCCAAATTATCTAGGTTAGTACTTATTGTGTTGCTTTTTGCAATGGCTTGCTCCTCAGAGCGCAATACATTTACTAATCGAACTTTTCACAATCTTACTGCACATTATAATGCCTACTATCTGGCGGATGTCAAGCTTAAGGAAGTGGAAGCAGAGATTTACAAAAACTACAAGGAGGATTATACCCAAGTCCTCCCTGTATTCATACCTATAGATTCTGCAACCATAAAAGGCAATGCAGAAAAACTTCAGTCTGCTGTGGAACTGGCCTCAAAAGCAATTGAATGGCACAAAATAAGCAAGTGGGTAGATGATAGTTACTATATACTTGGCAAGATTGACTATTACAAATCTCACTTTGACGATTCCCAAAACACTTTCAAATACATCAATGTAAATTCTAAGGAGAATGACCTCCGTCATAGAACGATCATTACACTGCTTAGATTATATGTGGATTTAGGAGAAATAGAAAAGGCAAATTTTACAATTGATTACCTCTCCAAAGAATCGAAAATCTCAGAAGAAAATAGATACGAGCTTTACCGTACACTCGCTTATTATTATGAATCGAGGTCCGATAAAAACGGCGTGATTGGAGCTTTGGATAAAGCGCTGGAATATGTAACTGACAAGAAAGAAGAATCTCGAATCAATTTTATTTTGGGCCAGCGCTATCAGCGAGAAGGCTTGGATGCCCTAGCTTATGACTATTATAAGAAAGCCCTAGATGGCAACCCTCCCTACGAGCGGAGTTTTTTCTCTCAGCTCTACGCTCAGCAGGTTGCCGAGCTCAATGCGAGCAAGGATCTAAAGCGTGTACGAAACTATTATGATGATCTCTACGAAAACCCAAAAAATCGAGACCTTAAGGACGTAGTGATTTACGAACGGGCGCTCTTCGAGGAAAAACAAGGTGATACTGAACTCACGCTTGATCTACTCCACCAAGCAGCCAAAGAACCTGGCAGTAATCCAAGACTAAAGGGGTATATCTATCAGAAGCTAGCAGAGATTAACCTGAATGAATTCAAGGACTACCGTGCTACCAAATATTACCTGGATTCTGCACTTACCTTCATCAATGAGACCGATCCGGTATCGATCCAAATTCAAAAGCAAAAAACTTCTTTAGACAATTACGTTTTTCATTTCGAACGGATTCATTCCAATGATAGCTTGATTTTACTGGCTGAAATGACTCCAGAGGAACAAGCCTTGGTAGCTACCAGTTTTATTAAATTAGAGGAAGAACGATTACTTGCAGTTGCAGAAGCCGCTGAAAAACCTAAAAACACAAGTATTTTTGACAATCTGCTAGCATTTAGTGACCGTGGTGGTGGATCAAAATTCTATTTTGACAATGGGGTAGCCATGCAACAAGGAGCCATCGACTTCCGAAGAACGTGGGGAAATCGCCCTCTCCAGGATAATTGGAGGAGAAGCGCAGCAAGTTTTCAAAGTGCTACTCCGACCATTTCAGAAAATTCTAAAAATGATTCGACAGCAGGATCACCAGAAAATAATCCATTAGATCAAATTCCTGATCTCGGAACTCTATTAGCCCAGATACCGAGCTCACCAGATCAAATAGCTAATCTTAATAATGAATTGGAAGAATCTTATTTCGAGTTGGGTAAGCTACTTTACTTCAATCTCCAAGAGGTGACCCCAAGTATCTCTAATTTGGAGACTCTAGTAAGAAGATATCCCGGATCCAATCGGAAACCTGAAGCCTATTACCTGCTCTACCTTGGGCAAAAAGACCTAGGAGGAAATTCTCAGCAATACGTATCACGGTTGAATAGGGAATTTCCTGAATCTCAATATACCTTCTCAGTGAATAATCCTAATGCAGCAAGTGGAAACATGGCATATTTGGCTTCTTCAAAACAATACGAAAGTGCATACGATGCCTATTATATTGGAAATTACCAATTAGCAAAATCGACAATCAAAGCAACATTGGAAGAGTATCCACTCACAAGAAATACAGAGCGATTGCTACTTCTCGACGTGATGTTAACTGGGAAAACTGAGAGCAGAAATAGGTATAGGGAACGATTAGAAGTCTACATACAAAACACCCAAGACTCTGCTTTAGTAGAATTGGCAAAGAATATGCTAAATCCTTTGTTGTCAGCAGAAGAATTGGCAGCTCTCAATCCAAAAACTATCGACGACAATGATTCTACCGCAGAAAATAATGAGTCCAATATTGCAGAAGAAGACGTTTTCGAATTAGCGAACTCTCCTTATAAAATAAACGAGTCCCAAACGCATATCTTTGTGATCACAATGGAGCCGGGGCAAGCTAGTACTGCAAAGAATTTGCTTGGAGATTTAGAAAACTTTCATGCTAAAAACTTCTCGAATGCACGATTGAGAACTGGAAACATGAATATGAATCGGGAAAATGCAATTTTTATAATCAGCCCTTTTTCAAATTCGGAAAAAGCAAAAGAGTACTTCAAGCTGTTTCATAAGGAATTTGAATCAGAAGGACTTCTTCCTGAAATTAAAGAACAGTCTTTCTTTATTTCCATCGAGAATTTTCAAGAGTTGAATAAAAGCAAAAATTTAGAAGAATACAGGACTTTTTTCAAGTCTATTTATAAGTAAACTATGAGTAAAGCTATCAATCCAAAAACCCCCAATTGGGTATCTAAGACTATCAAATACCTCTGGATAGCCTTTATTGCAGGTTTTTTTGGCTTCATCCTTTTTGTTTGGATGATCAGCATCAATTTCTTGGGACTATTTGGTCCCTTACCTGATTTCAAGGCACTCGAAAATCCTGATTCAGAGATCGCTTCTGGCTTGTATTCTGCAGATGGGATTCTTCTTGGCACCTATTACAGAGAGAATCGAAGTCCTGTCAAATATGAAGACTTATCTCCAAATCTTGTCAATGCTTTGATTTCTACAGAAGATGTTCGATTTGAGGAGCACTCAGGTATTGATATGATCGCTATGATTCGAGTTTTTGTCAAATCTATTTTGCTTGGACAGGATTCTGGGGGAGGATCTACTCTTAGTCAACAGACCGCAAAAAATCTCTTTAAAACGCGAGGGGATGATTCTCAGGGAGTCCTAAGCTCTATTCCAGGACTTCGGATGTTGATCATTAAGACCAAAGAATGGATAGTGGCAACCCAGCTTGAGAAATCCTATACCAAAAATGAGATTTTAACCCTTTATTTAAATACTTCTGAATTCGGTTCGAATGCCTACGGGATAAAAACTGCATCTGAGACTTTTTTCAATAAGAAACCTTCAGACTTGGCCGTCCAAGAGGCTGCAGTTTTAGTAGGATTATTTAAAGCTCCAACTTATTACAGTCCAGTATACAATCCAGACAATTCACTGAGAAGGAGAAACACTGTTTTGTATCAAATGATGAAAAATGATCATCTCACTCAAGTGGAGTTTGATTCTTTATCCAATCTTCCAGTAGCACTTGACTATAGTGTTGCCAACCAAAATAAAGGTCTTGCCACCTACTTTCGAGAAATCGCAAAATCAGATTTACTCCAATGGACTAAAGAAAATCTCAAATCAGATGGCACCGCCTACGATCTCTATGGGGACGGATTAAAAATCTATACAACTATTGATAGCAGAATGCAACGCTATGCAGAAGAAGCCGTAGATGATCACATGAGAACTTTACAAAAGGCCTTCTTCAACGAAATGGGAAAGCGGGATCCTTGGGTAGATGGAGATAATCGGATAATCGAGAATTTCATCGAAGATGCCGTAAGAAGAACCGAAGCCTATCGGCTTTTGAAAATTAGATTTGGAAATGACACTGATTCGATCGATCTCAAGTTAAATGAGAAGAAACGTATGAATGTCTTTTCATGGGAGCATGGGGAAATAGATACCCTAATGAGTACTATGGATTCCCTTCGATATTATAAAAAATTCTTACAGACAGGCTTTATGAGTATGGACCCCCATACCGGAAAAATCAAAGCATGGGTAGGTGGTCTTGATCATAAGTATTTCAAATTTGACCACGTAAAACGAGGTAAAAGACAGCCGGGTTCGACATTTAAGCCATTTGTCTATGCCGCTGCCATTGAGAATGGATATAGTCCCTGCTACAGCGTTATCGATCAGCCAGTCGAAGTATATATCCCTGGACAGCCAGCATGGAGTCCTGCTAATGCAGACGGCAAATTCACTTACGAACAAATGACAATTCGGAAAGCGATGGCTCAATCAGTAAACTCGATCACTGCATACATGATGAAAAAGCTTAGCCCAAAGATCATAGTAGAAACTGCGAGGCGGTTAGGAATCACTAGTGATCTGGAGGAAGTGCCTTCCCTAGCTCTAGGTGTAAATGATGTGTCGATCTTTGAAATGGTGGGTGCTTTTGGAACATTTGTCAATAAAGGTGAGCATACAACTCCTTTTTACATTGATCGGATTGAAGATAAAAATGGAAATGTAATCCAGCAATTCACCGCTAAAAAACGTCCCGCTATGAGCGAAGAACATGCTTATCTGATGACCTACATGTTAAGAGGAGGATTTGAGGAGGGGGGAGGAACAAGTCAAGGCGTTCCATATTCATTACGAGAAGGAAATGAACTTGGCGGTAAAACTGGCACTACACAGAATGCCTCAGATGGCTGGTATATGGGAATCAGCAAAGATTTGGTAAGTGGAACTTGGGTAGGTGGTGATGACCGTGCCATTCACTTTAGAAGCTGGATTGCAGGACAGGGAGGACGTACCGCTCGCCCTATTTGGGTAAAGTTTATGGAAAAAGTTTATGCTGATGCTAGCCTTGGCTATACCAAAGGTCCTTTTCCAAGACCAGAGCGCCCACTTAGCATTGAAATCAATTGCGATGTCTACGAAAAAGAAAGTCAGCGATTTGCAGATTTTGATTATGACGCAAAGAAAAATGATTTTTAAGAATTTAAATTCTATTTCAAAAAACAGCCCTAGTCCGATAGCTGTTTTTTAATTTTAAGCCATGCAGTCCTCGTCCTATCTTCCTAGCGAACACTTAAGCCTTCCAGACCAACCCGGAGTGTATAGGTATTTCAATGAGGAAAATGAACTCATTTACGTAGGTAAAGCCAAAAGCTTAAAGAAGCGTGTAAGTAGTTATTTCAATAAAAACACGGGCGTGAATCTCAAAACCAAACGAATGGTCAAAGAGATTCGGAACATTGAGATCACCCTAGTTAATAGTGAGTTTGATGCGCTCCTTCTTGAAAATAATCTTATAAAATTATCACAACCAAAGTATAACATCTTACTAAGGGACGATAAAACCTATCCATACCTTTTGGTCACCAAAGAGAATTTCCCAAGGATATTTCAGACGCGAAAAATGATCCCAAAACGTGGGACATATTACGGTCCATTCGCAAGTGTCAAAGCGATGAATAACGTATTGGATCTGATCCGTGAACTTTTCACAATCCGGACTTGCAAACTAGACCTATCTCCATTTAAAATTGCTGAAGGAAAATATAAAGTCTGTTTGGAATACCATATTGGGAATTGTAAGGGGCCTTGTGTGGGTTTACAAAAAGAGGCTGACTATTTAACTGATTTAGAACAAGCCAAACATATTTTAAAAGGAAATCTAGGTCAAGCAAAAAGCTACTTCAAAAATGAGATGCAAATTCTAGCCGAAAATCTTGAATTTGAAAAAGCTCAGAAAATGAAAGAAAAGCTAGATTCACTAGAAAAATATCAGGCGAAATCACTTATTACTAATCCCTCGATTAAAAATCTGGATGTTTGTACGATCGTCACTGACGAGCAAACTGCTTACGTGAATTACATGAGGATTAAAAATGGATCTTTGATTACCTCAAAAAATGTCGAGCTAAAGAAAAAACTGGATGAAAGCTCAGAGGAGTTACTAATTACAGCTTTGATTCGATTGCAAGATCAGTTCAATAGCGATGCTGACGAGATTCTTTTGAACATCGAGCTTCTTGAGCCAATTGAAGGACTGAATGTATTCACTCCTAAAATTGGAGATAAGAAAAAACTAATCGAACTATCCTATAAAAATGCACTATTCTATAAAAAAGAAAAAGCACTTTTAATTGGCTTAAACCAAGACAAAAAAGACCGTGTAATCCGTCAATTGCAAAATGACCTGAGTCTTCAAGACATTCCAGATCATATAGAATGTTTCGATAACTCAAATATTCAGGGTACTAATCCTGTGGCTAGCATGGTTTGCTTTCTAAACGGAAAGCCTGCTGTAAAAGAGTACCGACACTATCATATTAAAACTGTACAAGGCCCAGACGATTTCGCCAGTATGAAAGAGGTCGTGGGAAGAAGATACAAGCGACTTCTCGAAGAGGGAAAGCCAATGCCAAAGCTGGTAGTGATCGATGGTGGGAAAGGGCAATTATCTTCGGCAATTGAAGCTTTGCGCGAATTAGGTATTTATGGTCAAATGCCTATCATTGGAATTGCTAAAAGGCTTGAAGAGATCTATTTTCCTGGTGATTCATATCCAATCCATATTGATAAAAAATCTGAAAGTTTACGATTACTACAGCGCATACGAGATGAGGCACATAGATTTGCTATTACTTTTCATCGAAATGTAAGAAGTAAAAATGCCTTTGGGACCCAATTGACAGCTATTCCAAGTATAGGAGAAAACACAGCTGACAAATTATTAAGTCATTTTAAATCTGTAAAAAAAATCAATGAGGCCAGCGAGGAAGAAGTTTCGAAAATAATTGGAGCGAGTAAAGCAAGAGCATTGTTCGAATGGAAAGAAAAAAATAAAGGGGCTTAAAAGCCCCTTTCATTTTTACCACTCCCAGAGGGAGTTTTCAAACTCTAGTAATTTATACTCAAAAGCCAAAGCATTAATATAAGCTTGGGTTTCTGGGTTAGGATTATCTGCTGATATTAAATCAGCGATCAACGCTTCGTCTGGATTGGTGAACCTCCTTACTACAGACCTAAATAACCTAGTTTGAAATGCCTCATCATAAGTCAAACTTTTTGAGAGGTTATTGAAATTAATCCAGCGTGCATCGGGATGATTTTTAAAATGGTTGTAAAAATCCTTATAACGGACAAAGGCAATTGTCTTTTGGCCCGCATCTGAATTCGTTGCGGAAGGCATTACCATTTCCAGGTATTTAATATCAAAGACCATATCAGAATGGTGCTTATCAAACACAAAATCTTCCTTAAAATCCAAATAATACAATTGCTTGGTGA
>JBLGAM010000036.1:0-27528 GCA_047612305.1 Planctomycetota bacterium
AAAAATAAACCCCAACCTATGAAATATTTCGATCCACTTTGTTTTGGAGTAAGTTTGCTGATTATTGTGAATTTCTCCTGTCAATCCAAACCTGAAAATCAAGAATCTCAGCTAATCACTGAAGAAATAAACCTTATGCTCAAAGTAGAAAAAGTCGCGCAAATCCTAGATCAAGAAATTTTCAAGTACACCTTGGACAATGGTCACATGCAGGTAGAAATGAGTAATTATGGAGGCTTGATCTCCAGAATTTCCGTACCAGACAAAGATGGTAAACTAGAGAATATTGCCTTGACTCTAGATAGCATTCCAGAGTTTTTGACTAAGCCTAATCCATTTTTTGGAGCGACAGCTGGCCGAGTAGCCAATCGAATCGCTGCGGCCAAGTTTGAATTAAATGGTAAAACATATTCACTCGCACCTAATAATGGACCTAATACACTCCATGGAGGATTGGAAGGCTTTAATAAAAAAGTTTGGCAATCGGAGCCTTATTCAAATGACTCGATTGTCGGGGTGAAAATGACCTACCTCAGTGTAGATGGGGAAGAAGGGTTTCCCGGGAATTTGACTACCACACTTTGGATGGAGTTGACCTCTGATAATGTGCTTCGGATTCGTTTTGAGTCGGAAACTGATCAGCCTACTATTGTCAATCTGACCAATCACACCTATTTTAACCTCAGTGGAATTAGCGGTCCAGTTACTGATCACGTATTTCAATTCAATGCAGATGCTTATTCGCCAATAGATGAAGGTTTGATCCCAACAGGTGAGATCAAGGATGTGACAGGAACTCCTTTTGACTTTAGAGAACCGAAAGTGCTTGGAGATCAAATCACAGCGAATGGGGAAGGTTTTGATCATAATATGATCATGAAACTTACTCCTAGTAAAGAAATGAAACAGTTTGTTCATGTGGTTCACCCTGGATCAGGTCGGACGATGGATATGTATTCTGATAATGTTGGGGTTCAATTTTACACTGCAAATTTTCTGGATAATTTCGCTGGCGCCGAAGGCAAAACCTATGATAAGTATTGGGGCTTTTGTCTGGAATCGCAGAACTGGCCAGATGCCATCAATCAATCAAACTTTCCTTCACCAATCTTGAATCCTGGGGAGAAATACGAACATTTGATTGAGTATCGATTTGGAATAGAAAATTGATTTTGATTTCTGGATTCAAATCAAATAGTCTTATTTACAAGAATAGCCGTTCCAACTTGAGCAATTGAATTGATGAAAGCACTTACTTCCTGAATATAAACTCCCGGAGGGTTGTGTCTTTTTCTCATAACCTTCAAAAAATCTATCACTTGTAAAATGAGAAAATGATTCAAAAATCTCGCTCTACAGATATTCTAATCATGAGATACTTTTTACCAATAAGTCTAGAGGTTTTGGTACTTAATATTTCTTGAAATAATTACTAAGGTTAACTCCCGACGATAGATCTGCTATGGACTGGAAAAACTTTCTTTAACAAAAGAGTCAATCCTAAAGAAATTGCAATTATCATTATTGAAAAAGTAATATCAATTAAAAAATAATTCAACGGGAGATTAAAGTTAAAAACACCTTTTATTTTAGTAATGAACATTAACAAAATTGGAAGTGGAACTAAAATATGAAAGCTGGAAACAATAGCTCGCAATTATGGATATAATTGTAGTTGCTCAGAAGTAGTTAAAAAAATTTAAATACATTCGGAAAAGTAGCTAAGGTTTTTTATAATATTTTGATAATCTAAATCTTACTTTCTACTAGTTGAAATTAAAATTTGAACCTATCTCTTGTACTTCCTTAAAATCCTGATATCCGCAAACGATCGCTTCAAATTCCTCCAATTTCCCGATGTGTTTTATTGCCAATGGATTTCCAAAATGGAATAAAATGCATTTTTTAGACTTAACCAATTGGTGAATTTCAGCAAGGGTTGACTCATCCATTCCAAATTTATTCAAGGGTTTGTGTGACGGTACAAAAACTGATATCATTACTTTCTCGGCATATTCCACAGAAATTGAAGTGAGATCTTTTCCAAATTTTTCATTTGTCCTTTTCTCGAAGACTGTTTTTTCTGTTGCAAAAAAGGCCCTATGAGCAAACAAATTTGATTCTGCTAATTTCTTGATTTCATTAATATTGATACTTCCCGAAAGTAGTTTAATGTACTTTTGAGCAAGTTTGGTCTGAAAAGAAGCGTGAGCTTCCCAATCAAATACTGGGACTTGGATAGGCTGATACTCGAATACTCCCAACTTTTTCTTGAGCTTTTGAATTTTTTCAAAAACCTGATTAACTTCTTCATCAGAGGCTTTTTCAGTGATTAGTTCTATGCCTTCCCTGACATGGTCAGAGAAACACAGCATATCATTTCCGGCATTAAATGCTTCCCATTCAAGTTGCCCAGGCAGTTGGAAATGTTTGGCTACTGCCTTCATGTTTAGTGCATCTGAGATGACTAAGCCTTCGAAACCCATCTCTCCTTTTAATAGATCAGTGATGATTTCCCGGCTTATGCTAGCTGCGATTTCTTTGCCTCCGGTCAAGGCAGGTACCGCCAAATGACCAACCATTATCATCTCGACACCATTATCGATTCCATGCTGAAAGGGAAGGAGCTCTTCAGCTTGAAGCTGAGCTTTTGTTTTGTTTAGAACAGGTAATCCCAGATGAGAATCCAAATGCGTATCTCCATGTCCTGGGAAATGCTTTAGACAAGCACCAATGCCCGCTTTTATCATTCCGTTGTAATTGGCAAGGGCTAGTTTGGCTATCTTCTCAGGATCTGTACCAAATGATCTGTAACCAATAACAGGATTATCAGGATTAGTATTTACATCAGCACAGGGCGCAAGATTCAGATGGATACCTACTTTTTTCATATCTAGACCCATCCGATAGCCGACTTCTTCCACCAGATTCTCGGCATCATTTTGCATGGCTCCAAGTGAAATGGCAAACGGATATTGAGGTGTGTTTTCGATTCTCATCGCCAAACCATATTCTCCATCTATGCTCATCAGAAGAGGGATTTTGGAGGCAGCCTGATAGCGATTGATCAATCCAATCATTTTTTCAAGTGTACCGCTTATGTTTAATACTTCTGCTCGTTTTTCAAAATTGGCAGCAGCAGAAATTCGGCTATGGAAAAAAGTCAGACCACCGATTCCTACTTCTTGGATTAAATTTTCCAGAGCCTGGTAATTCTCTTCTGAGTCATGGACAAAAGCTGCCGGCAGAAAGAATTGGGCTACTTTTTGTTTCGAATTCATTGTCGTTTAATTAGTACAGTATTGATTACATTTTATCATTCACCATTCGGGGTTTATCATTCATTATTAAAGGTTTAATATCGAATAATGAATGATGAATTTCGAATAAATAAGTTTTGCTACAGTTTAAAATTTAATCTACTTTCTTCCCAAAATCCCTCGGATACTTTACGCTCGCAGCTATCACTAAAGCCGGAATCATTGCAATTCCTACCCAAACGAAAAACCAGGTGTAGCCTAGCCATTCTTGAATATAACCCGATAGCATTCCCGGAAACATCATTCCCATGGCCATAAAGCCTGTTGCGATGGCATAATGAGAAGTTTTGAAGAGGCCTTCTGCCAAATAAATCAAAAAGATCATATAGGCCGCGAAGCCGAAACCATAGCCAAACTGCTCAATAATCACCACAGCACCCGGGAAAAACAAACTGTCTGGTTGGAAATAGGCTAGGGCAATGTAAAGTAGGTTGGGGAGATTTAGTGATAGAGCCATAGGTATCATCCACTTGCCTAGCCCATCACGCGAAATGGCGATTCCTCCCATAATCCCACCTAATAGTAGGGCAATCACGCCCACCGTTCCATAGATTAACCCATAGTCAGTTGTCGAGATTGCTAATCCACCGTCGACTTTATCATCTAAAAGAAACGGTGAAGCCATCTTCACCAATTGTGATTCTCCAAGTCGGTATAACAGAACAAAAGTCAAGGAGAGGGCAATATTTTTCTTAGTAAAAAAGGTCTCAAATACCTTAAAGAAATTGGCTCGCTCTTCAGCTTTGCTCCGTTTTTCAGTGGGGATATCCTCGTTTTCTTCCACCACTGGCGTGGTGAAATAATTGACGGCTGTGAGAATTAACATCATCCCAGCCACAATGATCATCGTCCAAGACCATGCTTGGGTGTTATCGCCAAGCGACGTTTCCAAAGATCCTGCGATGATGACAATCAAGCCCTGTCCTGTGATCATCCCAATCCGATAAAATGTACCTCGAAGTCCTACAAAGAAGCTTTGCTGTTCTGGTTTCAATGCGATTAGATACATGCCGTCTGAAGCGATATCATTCGTAGCAGAAGCAAAAGCCCCCATCCAGAAAAAGGCCAAAGTCAAGAAAAAGAAATTACTGGCAGGGGTGGTCAAACCTGCTCCTAAGAAAACCAAAGCTAGAATGAATTGCATACTGAGAAACCATTTTCGCTTCGTTCCTATCAGATCAATAATGGGACTCCAGATGGGTTTGATCACCCATGGGAGATATAATAAACTGGTATAAAGTCCAATGTCAGCATTGGAGACGCCCAGCTTTTTATACATCACTACAGAAACTACAATAATAAGGATGTAGGGAATGCCTTCTGTAAGGTAAAGGGATGGGACCCAAAGCCATGGAGATTTGACGGATTTTTGGGTCATGTTTTTCGAATTAGATTTTCGTAGATGCTTACTTCTGAGCTTTCAATGATTTTTGCACCTACGGCTTTTTCATAGAACTCTGCTGGTCCCACACCACCAATAATAGCATAGGCATAACCCATTTCACGAAAAGATTCAAGCGATTTGATCAGCAGGGTTTTGCCGATTCCTTTTCCTCGCTCAGACGCTAGGGTTCCTGTCGGTCCAAAGAAATTCCGACTAGTGGATTCATAGCAGGCAAAGCCTAAAATATCATTTCCTCTCTGTGCTAGCCATACTGAAACTGGCTGCCTGCTAAAAGCAACCTCGACTTCTGATTTCCAATAAGCTCCAAATTGCTCCATAACCCATTCTGATACCAAGTGCTTCTCCGGTGCGATTGCACGTCGAAAGATAATTTTCTCTTTCTTCAAGAGTTGCACTTCCTTTTCTGAGCAATCTGGAAGTCCGATAAGTCGAACGAGCATATCTTTCATGGTAGGGAGATTAAGGGATTTGGTAAACTTGAGTTTGGACGATTCTACCAAAGTGGTCGATCCAACGAACAGAAATGTAACGGGTATTTAAGCTGGAAACCTCCAGCGTTCGTGCTCGGCTTCCTCCCACCCAAACTGGATGAATTTCGGCATCAGCCAGACCACTTAGTTCATTTGCTCCTTGGATCATTCCGTATCGGATAGCCGGATCAAGTGGTTTTTCTAAGTTGATTTGCGTGACTTGGTCGTTAGCTTTTACTTCCAAAACCTTAGGAATATCGATAATCGATGGGGTTTTTGGTTGGAAGGCAGGAGGCAAAGTAGGCTCGTTATAAAGTTCTGATTTCAAGAGCTGCGCCACATCCTTATTCTTCATCATCATGGATTTGGCTGAGAAAAAAGCATTGCCTTGAATCTGCTGGAGTGTACGCGTGTAGGAAATCTGAGTGTTGATTTCTCTTGGGTTTTCCCATGCTTTATCCGAATCTTCTCGGATTTTATAAGGTCCATTTCCCACGTAGACGTTGGTGCGATTGGCATTATTGGACCACCAATCATTTAGCTTTCGATGTGAGGCTAGTGGATGCTCCATACTCCAGTAGATTTGTGGAATCAGGTAATCGATCCAACCGTTTTTCATCCAAAGGATTACATCTGCATAAAGATCATCGTAATTGGTCTGACCAGCCCGGGTTGGAGATCCTTTTGGGTCTTTGTCTTGATTTCTCCAAACCCCAAAAGGTGAAATACCGAATTGTACCCAAGGTTTACTCGATTTGATCGTCTGATTCAGTGCGAAAATCAATTCGTTGACATTCTGTCTTCGCCAGTCATCTTGGCTTTGCCCAGGCTTTTTGTACTTGTCGTAGGTGGCTTTGTCAGGAAATACCGTTTTGGCCACTTTGTAAGGGTAAAAATAATCGTCAAAGTGAATTGCATCGATATCATAATTGTCAACAACCTCCTTGATTACTGACAACAGATGCGCTTTTACTTCGGGTAAACCTGGGTTGTAATACCACTTTGTATCGTATTTCAGCATCCAGTTTCGATGCGCATTGAAGTCATGTTCCGGACTGAGATCATCGGTTTGTAGCGTCATGGTGGCTCGATAGGGATTGAGCCAAGCGTGAAATTCTAATCCTCTAGCATGGGATTCTTTGATCATCCATGTCAATGGGTTGTCAGTGGTGCCCGGTGCTTTTCCTTGTTTGCCTGTCAGATATTTAGACCATGGAGCAAAATTACTTGGGTAAAAGGCATCGCCAGCGGTTCTGATTTGTACAATAACTGCATTGAAGTTTAGCCCTTTGTAATAATCCAAAATAGCTAAGAAATCACGCTTTTGCTTCTCATAAGAATCAGTGCCAGAGATAGGCCAATCGATATTTGCCACAGTTGCAATCCAAACTCCGCGAAACTCTCTGGGCATCTCCGGCATTTGATAATTCATAGGCTGTAGCGCCACAGGTATTTTAGGCAATACTTTTTCTGGAGTGCTATTTGTTTCTTTTGGACCTTGGGTGGAAGGGGCGGTAGGTCTTGATTGAGGAGATATTGGTTTTTGGGTTTTACAGGAAGAAAAAAGAAGTCCGAAAACAAGGAAATAAGCACAGTAATAGGTAATTCGGTTCATGTGTTTATAATTTTTCTTTATGGCCACATGGAATCTCGCATGGTTTATAATCATTCCAGTACGTGTCGCTGGTGACATGCTCGATTTCATAAAGGGATGATGCCAGCTCAAAGCTTGGGGATTGGTTTTAGACCAAGGTCAGAAAGATTTTTACGTAGTTTTTCCATGAATTTGTCTCCCGGGTCAGTTTTTATAGTTCGGTAATCAGGATCTTCCTCTTTCCAAAGTGGAGTAGCTTGAAAGTTTTGATATTCATGATGCCCGATTACATAGTCAATTGGGTATTTCCGCTTGAGGTATCGAATCAGTTCTTCATTAGCTTTTAGCTGAGCCTTTGTCAATGGGGCGTCATCGTTTCCAATATTTTCAATTCCGATAGCCAAGTAATTCAAACCGATCGTATGACGGGCAAAAGTTTGGTCTGGCAACAGACGGAAAATCGTGCCATCTCTGTCAATCAGGAATTGAGAAGACACATTTAAATTA
The DNA here is from genome assembly GCA_047612305.1 of Planctomycetota bacterium. Taxonomy (GTDB): domain Bacteria; phylum Bacteroidota; class Bacteroidia; order Cytophagales; family Cyclobacteriaceae; genus Algoriphagus. Next base: position 7,297 of record JBLGAM010000036.1, read on the forward strand.
CTTGCATTGGTCAAGTCTGGTCTTCCGCCTATTGTCGGAGAGTCGAAGACATCAAAAGTCACCTCGATGTTATCAATCGCAGTCCAATGGACCACAACCATTTGAGGGTTAATGCGGGCCTCTTTTTGATCCAAACCATGCCGATCTTTCAAATATTTTAGGGATAGTGCCTCCCGTTGGGAATTCCAGGTAATCGGTTTGTCGATTATTCGAAATGTAGACTTTGGACTACAGCCCAGGGTAACAATACTTAGGAATATAAGGAAAGGTGAAAGGCTTCCGATATTGAATTTATGTGAAGTCATGGAAATTAGTAGTTGAATTTAATTTGCTAGTACCGAGCTAGTGAAGCTTCAGCTAAACTAGCCAGAAATTCACTTATATTCACTTTCCAGGGCTATAAACTCGCTTTGCATTTTTCAAAACTTCCGCCTTATCCAAAGTCATTGGCTTCAACTTTTGCGCAAGAAACAATTCCATCTGATCATCAAAGTTTGGACTGTCAGGATCATTGCTCGCTCCAAAAACATTGATCGTTTCGATCTTTGGAAGTCCCTCGCCAAAGCGAACCATCATGATGTAAGACTCACCCTGGACGCCTTTTCGCATTCCATTTTCCCAGGGAAGTGAGCGCATTGCGGTGATCACATCGTCGATTCCTTGAAGGGGAAGCGATTTTTCACCTCGTACTAGCTTTTGATATTCTCCTATACCGACTAGTTCTTTCCCAAAGTGAGTTTCAAAGTGGAGCTTAGCGGCTTGAAGGCTTTCTACTGCTTGTGCTTCGGTGAGGATGGTTTCCCAACTTTTACCATCAGCGGTAAATTTATCCCACCAATAATAGTACACAAAGGCAAAAACAGCCGCACCTTGACTCTCGATTCCAGAGCGTTTATCCCAATTATTGAGGACTTCAATCTGCTTGGCGATCCCCGGGTGATTACTATAATTTAAGTTAAAAAGGGATTCCATATTCGTACGGAAAGCCATTTTCTTAGGTAATTGACCATCGTATTTGATTTCTTTGAATCGCTCGTAAGATATCCTTCCAGTGTCTAGCATTAATTCCCGAAACCGAGTAGATCGGTTATTGTCCCGAAGTGAATAATTCATCGTTTTGGGAAAATCATCAGGATTTAGATTGTCTGCCAATCCACTCGCCTTGAAGGGTGAATGATTAGTGTTGTATAGATATCCTGAGTTTGGATTCAGTTGCTGCGGAAGATTTTTAAAATCATAATATTCCACCCATAAGGTTTTTTTGGTGTTTCCGGCGACAGTTCCAGTGTGGTCATACGAAGAGTTCCGAATAGGAACTAACCCATTGCTCACGTAATAAATCGTATCATATCGATCTGCATAAACCGTATTGAAACTTGTCAATTCCATTCGATTCATTGCTGCCCGGAATTCTGTAAAATTCTTCGCTTTATTCATTCTCCACCATTCCTCAGGTGCGCCGATTCGGTCAAGTACACCTAAACGAATCGAAAATGCTCCTTGCTCGGTAACTAAAGTTGGGCCGTAGATACTTTTCCAGATTTTCTTTGGAAAAGGGATGGTGATCAAATCCCAAAGCTTTACCCGAAGCCAAACGGTTTCCTCTTCCAGTTCCAGCCATTCCCCATCCACGCGGTATTGCCCATCGTTCTCTGGATTGATTTCCAATTGATAGGTATCCAACAAATCAGGAAAATTCACGGTATGTGCCCATCCTAGATTTTCATTCACTCCGTGAAAAATCATGGCTCCGCCCGGAAATAATCCTCCAAGAATATTCCAACCTTCCTCCGAGTGCAAATGTGCTTCATACCAAGCCACTGGACCTTCGAGCGGTTGGTGCGAATTTATTGCCAAGAAGGTTTCACCTGAATCAGTTCGAGAAGAATGTACGGCGATCGCGTTGGAACCTTTTGGGTCGGAATCAATTGGTATGGTTTCCACTTTGCCCGATACGATTTGCTTTATGGCGCCATCTGCGCCTGACATTTGAGCGAGTGACAAAATGTATGCGGCAGTGATCTCTTTAGGAGTAACCGGAAAAGCAGCTGCGAGCAAAACTTCTTCTGGATGAGCCAGCGCAAAGTCATTTATCCCAGCAGCATAGCCTTCCAATACGGCTTTGAATTCATCAGAATAGGCTGATTCGTACTTCGCCTCCGCAAGCTCGCTGGTTTTTAAGAGGTGTCCAAAAAAGTCTACTGCGGCCCCATCTTGTCCATAGACCCTTCCCACCATCCGTTTTCCGGCAAGTAATGTTTTCTGAATCGTTTCGAAATCATCCTCCGCATGGGCCCAAGCCAAACCGTAAGCGACATCTGCATCTTTCTGCCCGAAAATATGAGGAACTCCAAACTCGTCACGGGCAATTTGAACTTTTGAAGTATCCCAGTCGGAATAATCGTAAGAGGTTTCGCAAGAAAAAAATATAAAGGGAAAGAGTAAGAAAAGACCGGATCGGATGATCTTCATAAATTTTTGGTATCAAGAGTGAGAATCGCTTGCAAAATGCATTTTTATTGGAAACAAAAAAACTGGCCATTGGGCCAGTTTTCGGGGGGGTGAAACAACAATTTCTATTAGTTCAGCTGAACTTCCATTATCTGAATTGGTAATCTACTCCGGTGACTTGTGTAAGCAGAGTCGCTGGAGCATCCAAGGCCACAGCGGATTTTGGTGGTATTGGAGTCACAGGGGAATTGACCTCCAAGTAATTTCTCATGGCTTGATGAAGTGTAAAAGGAGTGTTTTCAGTTTCCTTTACGCCTTTAAATCGACAAAGCATATCATCTGGATCACCATCTCGCTCACATGCGCATATTTTATACACTCTGTCAGGGTTAATTGGTTGGCCCTGAACTAGGGCAGATTGGACTCGTTTGCCCTCTTCTCCAAAGGCATTGAACGCTATTTCCATTCCTTTGAACTTGATCACCCATCCTCCAAAACGTTTGGAAGCATCCGCTGCAAAAACGTTATTAAGTTCGCGTTCTAGCCATTCGCTAATTTGCTTTCCGGTTACTTGACCAGTCCGAATTTGCGAGTTGACAGGAAGCATATCGAAAATAAAACCATTGGTGATTGGGATATTTCCGGTCTGATTGGGGGAGGATCTAGGTGGGCAGAATCTGAATCCATTCGAAAGAACAATATCTACATCAGGAATCTGCCAGCTGATAGCGTCCAATATCATGGTATCGATGGTGTTTTCGATCACGAAATATCTGTATAGCGGAATAGTACTATAGCCTACTATTTTTTGAATATCTTCTAGGTAAGGGCCTTCATATTGAGCTACTATTTTTTCCATTTTGGGAGAGGCGGGATATTTCTTTACATCCACTTCCATCAGCTCATAACTATCACCGACGACTTTTCCATTTTCAATAGTAAGTTCAAGCTTGCCTACAAAAGAACCAAAAGCACCCGGCTCGACAACTTTTGCATATTTAGCTTGAATCGGCTTTCTCACTCGCTCGTGAGTATCTCCGCCTAGGATGTAGTGGACTCCTTCACATGCTGGAATGTTTGCCAGATGGATTTGCTGCGAAAGCCCAAGGTGAGCCACGATGGCCACAAAGGCACATTTTTCTTGATTTCTCAGGACATCAACATAATGAGCTAGGTTTTCTTCCGGCTTGGAGTAGAGAATTCCTTTGCTATAATTTGGCGACTGTCGGATAGGGACCAAATGGTCTGTATATCCTAAGAAACCTATTTTGACTCCATTAACAGTCCAAATATAATAAGGTGGGAATATCAGCGCTCCTTTTTGTCCATTGCTGAGATCATGATACATATTAGCACAGACCTTAGGAGCAGTCAAAGACCCCAAAAGATGCTGCATGGTTTTTTTATAATAAATAACTTCCCAGTTTCCCGGGAGATAAAGGTCATAGCCAATGGAATTTAAGATTGGAAGCATCGCCTCTCCGGTAGTTTTCACTGAGAGCTCAGACCCCTGAAACATATCTCCAGTATCAATCAGAAAGCTGTGTTCAGTTTTCTTTCGCTCTTGGTCTACAAAAGTTTTTAGATGTGAATAACCACCGGTTTTACGAAATACTTTTTCGCCATTTTCCCAAAATAACTCATCATGTGCATGGATTTGGCAATGCACGTCAGTGGTTTGGAATATTGATAGGGTGAATTTCTCGGGGTTTGATTTGGAAGGATTGGCCTTCGAGTCAGGCGCAGTTAGTCCTAAAAGACCAGTACTTGCTCCAATAGTTCCTATTTGAGTAAGAAACGTTCTTCTTGATTTTTTCATCCTGTTATTTTGGTTATTTCCGGCTTTTTTATTCTTCTCAATCGAAATTCCAGATCTCGAAAAACTCATAATTACCTAAAATTAGGACTTGTTTTCTCTTGATTTTGGTGACATTCCTCACATTGCCAATTAATCAATTTGAAAAAAAAAAGCTAAGTATTTAATTGTTAAAATCAGCTTTTACTTGGAAATACTAGTGGGTTTTTCTCCTAGGGGATTGATCTAAATTGTTATTACAACCGAAAAATCAATATTCAATTTGCGAAGCTACTTTTCAAAACAATTCCTACTTTGGTGCATAAAACCTAACACAAATGAAAAACATCTATTTAATTCTGATCTTTTTGATCATTGCTGTCCCTTCTTTCGCACAGGAAGAAGTTTTGAAAAAGCTAGATTCTAAAGCAGATTTCTACGGAGATCTAGCTATGAAAATATGGTCTAATCCAGAGCTTGGATACCTCGAAACTGAGAGTTCGGCTTTGCTTCAGCAAACCTTAAAAGATGCTGGCTTTGTCGTAAAAGCGGGCGTGGCAGGAGTTCCAACGGCCTTTGTTGCTGAGTATGGCTCAGGTAAGCCCGTTATCGGAATTATGGCGGAGTTTGACGCGCTTCCGGGTGTTTCCCAGAAAGCAGTCCCATTTCGTGACCCAGTAATCGAAGGTGGGGCCGGACATGCCTGTGGACATCACTTATTTGGAACAGCTTCCACTGCGGCAGGAATCACCGTGATGGAGTGGATGAAAGACAATAATATCAAAGGAACTCTTCGTGTCTATGGCACCCCCGCTGAAGAAGGCGGAGGAGGAAAAGTATATATGGCAAAAGCAGGTCTAATGGATGATGTGGACGCAATGCTTCATTGGCATCCAGGCTCCGATAACGAGGCTGGTGCAACTTCCTCTTTAGCTAATATTTCCACCAAGTTCCGTTTTTACGGAGTGGCTTCACATGCTGCGGCAGCTCCCGAGAGAGGGAAATCTGCATTGGATGGGGTAGAGGCTATGAATTTTATGGTCAACTTGATGCGTGAGCACGTACCGATGGAGACTCGAATGCACTATGTGATCACCCGTGGTGGTGAAGCTCCGAATGTGGTACCTGCCTTTGCAGAATCTTATCATTATGTAAGACACCCTGATGCAAGAGTTGTAAAAGAGATTTTTCAGCGAATGATCAAAACTGCCGAAGGTGCAGCTTTAGGTACGCAGACACGAATGGAGTATGAGATTATCAATGGAGTCTATAACCTGCTTCCTAATGAAACCCTTTCGCAAATCATGTTTAAAAATTTATCGAAAGTGGGTGGGGTGAATTACACAGCGGATGAGAAAAAGTTTGCTGAAGAAATCATAAAAACTTTCCCTGAAGGCGTTATAGCATCTCCTGCAGACGCAGCAATAATCACTCCTTTTGAAGTGAATGAAAAAGGTGCAGGTGGATCTACAGATGTTGGAGATGTGAGTTGGTTAGTCCCAACCGCTGGTTTAGGAACTGCTACTTGGGTACCGGGAACCTCTGCTCATACTTGGCAAGCTGTAGCCGCTGGAGGTACTAGTATTGGAAAGAAAGGAATGATGGTCGCTGCAAAAACATTAACCTTGACTGCTATGGATATTTTCAAAGATCCTTCTGTGACGGTTAAAGCAAAAGCTGAACTTGACCGAAGGAGAGGAGCTAACTTTAAGTATGAGGCTTTGACAGGCGATAGAAAACCGCCATTGGATTATAGAAAATAGAATAAACTGAAAAATGAGCATAAAACCACCGGATCTCGGTGGTTTTTTTATTTCTATAAAATTTATTCTGGTAAAAACCATTGATGTAAATGACTTCGTTCTGTTTTTATTTTCGCTAGGTATACTGTTATATTAACACCATAATATTCCGATGATGAACAGAAGAAAATCTTTAAAACTAATTGGAGGCTCGGCAGGGGGTATTGCCGGATTAGTGTTTGCCGATTGGAAATGGCAAATCATAGATCAATTGACACATGAGGGCTTCTTCTCTTTCAAAGAGGAGCAGATAATCCGTGCAATTGCAGATACGATTATCCCCGAGGGCTTACCACCCATTTTGCCGGCAGCCGATGCAAAGCCAATTGGAGCTTTGAGCACTGGAACGCATGATTATATCAATAAAGTCATCGCCCAATGCTACGAACCCGAAGATCAAGAATTGATAAAAAAGGAATTGCAAAAGTTAATCAGTTCAGATTTTTTAAAATTGGATCGGCAGGCTAGAGAAAAGAGTCTAATGACTTTGGCTGAATCGGAAGTGGAGTCTGAGAAAGAATTTTTTAATGTCATGAAATCAGAAACCATCACTGGATTTACCACCGTGAAAGAGGTAATGGTTAACTATCGAAATTATCAAGTCGCACCAGGATTCTATAACGGTTGCGCCGAAGTCACCCAAAAAGCCTAATTAAATGCTACAAGATTCTAAAGAAAAAAGAACTTACGATGCCATCGTGATCGGTTCAGGCGCATCAGGCGGATGGGCAGCAAAAGAGTTTTGTGATGCCGGACTAAAAACCCTGGTGCTTGATCGAGGAAGAATGGTTCGTCACATAGAAGATTACCCCACAGCTTCCAAAGCTCCATGGGAGTTTGAGTTTCGAGGAAATATTCCCTTGGAGAAACGAGCAGGATTGGCGGATTGGTCATGGAAACGAGAAGAAACTGTACAATGGGCCATGTCTGAAGATGAGCAACCGGTGATTTTTGAAAAGCCCTTTCGCTGGTGGAGAAGCTATCATGTAGGCGGCAAGTCATTGCTGTGGGCAAGAGCAACTCAGCGCTGGTCGGATTTTGATTTTGATGGGCCGGCACGAGATGGCTTTGCGGTGGATTGGCCCATTCGGGCAAAAGACTTAAATCCTTGGTATAGCTATGTAGAGAAATTTGCTGGTATAGCGGGCGCCAAAGATGGCCTTGCCGAACTTCCGGATTCTGAAGTGATGCCTGGATTTGAACTGAGCTGTATCGAGAATTATTATAAGGAGCAATTGAAGACCAATTTTGAAGGTCGGCATTTGATCCAGGGGAGATGTGCCCACTTGACTGATCCTCAGGAAATCCATAAGCAGCAAGGCAGAAATAAATGCCAGAATCAGGCGATGTGTAATAGAGGTTGCGTCTATGGGGGATATTTCTCATCCAATGCTTCCACTTTACCTTGGGCTGAAAAAACTGGTAATCTAACTATCCGTCCGAACTCGGTTGTACATTCCGTGATTTACGACGATGCAAAAGAAAAAGCGACGGGAGTGAAAATCATAGATCGGGAAACTGGTGATGAGATGGACTTTTATGCTAAGATCGTCTTTGTGAATGCTTCAACGATAGCTTCAAATGCCATTCTTCTCAATTCAAAATCATCCAGATTCCCTAATGGAATTGGGAATGATTCAGGCTTGATGGGAAAATTCCTTGGGTCACATAATTACAGGGGAAAAGGCTATGCGACTTATGAGGGCTTTTTGGATAAAAAGCAGGAAGGCAAACATGCTGGTCACGCTTACGTGCCGAGATTTAGAAATGTATTCAAACAAGATACTGACTTTCTAAGAGGCTATTCTATTGGGATGTCTGGAGGACGTGGAATGAGTTCGGATACCAATATGATAGGCGATAACCTTCGAGACAATCTACTCAATCAAAAACTGAACGATCGATGGGGAATGGCTGCTTGGATGCAGGGAGAAACTGTTCCAGTTGAAGATAATCACGTTCGACTTAGCACCGACCAAGTGGATAAATACGGAATTCCAAAAATTATCCTATCTGTAGAATGGAAAGAGAATGATGATAAAATGGTAGCTGACTTTATAGAGCAGCAAACGGCCATGTATGAAAAAGCAGGTTTCACCAATATCAAAGTGGAAGATTCAGGAGCATTACCAGGCTCGGATATTCACGAAATGGGTGGAGTGAGAATGGGCAAAGACCCAAAAACTTCACTCTTAAATGAGTGGAACCAGTTGCATCATTGCAAGAATGTCTTTGTCACTGATGGAGCTTGCATGACTAGTACCTCAACTCAAAATCCTACTTTGACCTTTATGGCGATCACTGCTCGTGCTGCGAATTATGCGATTGAGGAGTTGAAGCGGCAGAATTTGGGATAGATGAGAATAAGAGATTGAGAGAATAGAGAATAGGAGAGTGGGAGAATAGAGAATGAGAGATTAAGAGAGTGGGAGAATGGCGAATAAGAGAATGGCAATTCAATTTTCACGGAAGAGTACGGTTTATAGAAACGGGTTCTTAATGTGTAATTGGATCAAACTCTCCTTTCAAAAGTGGACGGGGGGATTAAATAAACTAAAATGCGACCTCCAACTTTCCATGTAAAAGGAAAAACCTATTAGAATTAGAAATATAATCATGAAGAAAATAAATATAATGATGGTGTTACTGTTGAGTTTCGGCTTGACAGAAATGAGTTTCGCTCAGAAAAAGGGCGATCCGCTTATGCAAGCTCCTTTGGGAATTGCCGCCTACACCTTTCGGGATCAATGGAAAAATGGTATTCCAGAAACGCTCGATATCATCCAAGAGCTAGGCTTTACCGAATATGAAGGTGGCGTGCCAAAAGGATCCACTCCAGCTGAGTTTAAGCAAATGCTAAATGATCGAGGGATTACTATTCCGGCCACTGGAACTGGTTTTGAAGACTTAGAAAAAGACCCACAAGCAGTAGCAGATCGGGTCAAAGCGCTTGGAGCAAGTTATGTGATGTGTGCATGGATTCCTCATAAGCGCGGTGAGTTTTCCCAAGCCGATGCAGATCGGGCAATCAAGGTTTTCAATGAAGGTGGCAAAGTCTTGAAGGAAAATGGAATTACCTTCAAATACCATGTCCATGGTTATGAATTCCAGCCTTATGGTAATGGGACGCTTTTCGATTATTTGGTGGAAAATACAAATCCTAATGATGTAAAACTTCAAATGGATGTAATGTGGACTTATTTTGGAGGTGGAGACCCAGTTGCATTGCTGAAAAAGTATGGAAACCGTTGGGTATCGCTACATCTGAAAGATTTCCGAAAAGGAGCGCCACAAGACATGACCGGACTGACTGGGCCTGAGAATGATGTGCCTTTAGGAACTGGGCAATTGGATTTTCCTGGGATTTTAAGAGAGTCCAATAGGATTGGAATCAAGCACATGTTTATCGAAGACGAAAGTGATAAGGAACTAGAAAATCTTCCAAAAAGTATTGCTTACCTAAAGAGTTTGAAGTATTAAATCGAAGTGGTATTTTGATTCCATTTCTAGAAAAAAAATAATGTAATCTTGATCTAACAATCATTATTGAAAAAAATAAAATATGCTGAAACGAGTTGTTGTTCTAGGTGGCGGAGGTTTTATAGGAGGTCATTTGGCCAAAAGGTTGAAAAGTCAAGGGAATTGGGTGAGGGTGGTCGACATCAAATTCCATTCATATTTTGAGAAGGATGAAATCTGCGATGAGTTTTTGATAGGAGATTTAGCGGACCCTGCTACTGCTTCTGAAGTATTGTCCGATTCATTTGATGAAGTGTACCAGTTAGCCGCAGATATGGGCGGAGCAGAGTATCTTTTCTCTGGACTAAATGATGCCAATGTCATGTCGTCTTCTGCTTTGATCAACATCCATGTAGCCAAAGCAGCTGTAAAATATGGGGTCAAAAAGCTGTTTTTTTCTTCTTCTGCATGTGTTTATCCTGAATTCAATCAAATGGACCCGCTAAATCCTAACTGCGAAGAAGACTCTGCTTATCCTGCACAACCAGATTCTGAGTATGGATGGGAGAAGTTGTTTAGTGAGCGGGTTTATTTAGCTTTTAGGAAAAATTATGGTCTAAATGTAAGAATCGCAAGGTTTCATAATATTTTTGGACCACTTGGAACTTGGTCGGGAGGCAAAGAAAAAGCTCCGGCAGCTATGCTGAGAAAAGCGATTGAATGTGAGGAGGGAGGTGAAATAGAAGTTTGGGGTGATGGTAGTCAAACCAGATCATTTCTATTTATTGAAGATTGCCTTCTTGCAATTGAGGCCTTGATGGAAGCAGACTTCACTGATCCGGTAAATATTGGCTCAGAAAGGCTAATCAGTATCAATTCCATGGCAGAAATTGCTGTTCGGATTTCAGGCAAAAATATCGGGATTAAGAATCTCTGTGGACAGGAATTTGAAACGAAATATGGATTTCCATGTCCAATAGGTGTAATGGGAAGGAACTCCCATAATAAACTTTTTGAGGAAAAAACTGGAAGCAAAATCCAATCCGATCTTGTATCTGGTTTGAAGGAAACATACCAATGGATTAAGTCACAATCCGAGCAAACCAAATAAAATGAATCAGTCAAAAGGGCGAATATTGATCGTGATTTTGGGTCAAGCACGCGCAAGTAGATTAACTTGGGATTCATTCAAAATAAATGTCTTAGATGAGCTAAACGCAGATTTGGCGCTGTGTATCGGTGAGTCTCCAGAAAATAATCTGGAAAACCCCTATTGGGCTCATGCCAAGTATAGGTGGGTACTCCCCGAATACGAGGATTTTGGAGATGGGTTTGACCAAATTCAAAAGAATAGGACTGGAAAAGTAAATGATTGGAGGGAAGTTTTAAAGATCAAAGATCAGTGGTTAGGAGGGATCAAAGGGAAAGAAGAACATCCTGGAAGCGCTGGTATTTTAGTCTATTTCAAGGCCAAACTTTTCGAATTTCTTAACTCTGAAGAGATTAGAAGTCTTTATGATAGGTTCGTCATCACTAGGTCAGATTTTATTTGGGAGATGCCTCATCCCAAAATGGATAGGTTAAGAAAAGATAGAATTTGGATCCCATATGGAGAGTTTTACTGGGGAGTTACTGATAGACACGTGGTCTTGTCGCAATCTTTTCTGGAGCCATATCTCAATTTGATTGACCCGATTTTGACAAATCCAAAAGAGTTGATGAAGGAAATGGTTCTATTTAATCCTCGATCTAATTGGAATCATGAACAATACATCTTGTTTAGACTTAAAAGTCAAAACCTGTCTTCTAAAATCAGTTGGTTACCTTATATGATGTTTTCAGTAAGGGAGGATAGCACATCAACAAGTTGGTCAATAGGAGTTTATGATTCGGATATGGGGTTATTTATCAAGTATCCTACTGAAAGAATCCGAACAAAATTGACTAAAAGGTTTCTGATGAATAGAAAGAAAGAAGTGATTCTTTTGCCTAAATTTTTGATGGCCTTTGCCCTGAAGATGTTATTCTCTTTGAAAGTCAGAAATTACATTTAATGCCGGCTTTTTCACATGATTCTTATTTGATTCAATAAATTGTTTGAGAAAAATATCAATTTGGAGATTTCCATTTCATGTAAAAGATCTATTGAAAGTCTAGAAAAAAATAGATCGATTTAGGTGGTGCAGAGGGCGCAGGTAATTCAATTTGAATTACCTGCTTTTCCCCTGACTTATAAGAAGAAACTTAACCTAACACCACTTAAGATAAGTTACAATCGAATTAACGGGGGTAGTTTTTTCGAGGATGAATTCTTTCATGAGTTTTTTTTATAGACATCATAACTAGTAGTCCTTTCGCTTGAGTAGTCCTTTTTTAGGGAAAGTTTTTCTCAAATTCTATTATTTTGATAAACTATTGAAGTTCGATTTGGCCGAATGCATATTTGGCAACCAATAGCCCAAGCATCGTCAGTGCGATACTTTTGTAACTAGAAAAATTGAATGTAGTCTACCTCTTCAACAAACCAATTTGTTTCCAAATTCACGAATATTCAGTAGCTGGATTTGAGGATCTTCCTGAAGTTTTTTGCCAAGCTTGGTGATAAACACATCCATACTTCGAGCGTTGAAAAAGTCATCTGAACCCCAGATTTGAGTCAGAATTAAACTTCGATCTGTGACTTCATTCGCATGCTCCACCATAATCTGAAGCAAAGAAGCCTCCGGGCGGTAAGTGAATTTTTCTTTCCACCGCTATTCCTGGCAGGATGCCCGATTGGGACAAGAAGAAAGCCAATCCAAGTTTCTGCTGCTTCCAAATCTGTATTCCAAGTGGGCCATCACAAGCAATCGTGCCTTGACCTACCGGTTTAGCAGTTCGCTGAACTTTATGGATATCCAAAAGCTAGCTAAAGGATTGTTTATTCAGGATTACAATTTCATTTTTCAGGGGAATGGATTACTGGAAAACGGTTTGTATTTCAGCCATAATTTGGATTACAATCACTTCGATTTCTTTTCTGCCTTTAATCTTTCCAGCGGTTTGAACTGGACCCGAAAGCAAAATGACTTGGTAAATACCACCAATTTCCAAGGGATCAATCGCTTGGTCAGTATTCAGAATATTGAGCCAATCAATGAGACTTTGACTGGTAGAATAGCCGCCGATAAGCGATTTGAAAAGTTCAAGGTAAGTGCCGGAGGCAATTGGAATACTTTTTCTACCAATACGCTGCTCGATAATCGATTGAATGAAAACAGTCAATTCTCCCATACCTATGACTTCCGAATTACGACGACCTTTTTCAAAAAGCTGGAAGTGGACTTGAAGTATGAATGGAATCAGAATTTTTACCAATCTGCCACGATCAAAAATACCTTCAATACCCACAGCCCAAGTATTGAGATCGATTTGGATATCTGGAAAGGCTTGAAGTTGAATGCGGATTATACCTACAATGCCTACTTCAATCAGCAAGCAGGAACCAAAAGTGAATTCGAATTCTTAAATGCCTTTTTGAGCTATCAAGGCAAATCCAGTCCTTGGGAATTCCGATTGACCGTATGGAATATTCTGGATACGCTCTCGATTCGAAGAGATAGCTTTTCTGAAAACCTGATCAGTACGTATTCTTATCTAGTGCAGCCGAGGTATGGGTTGTTTACGGTGAAATTTGATTTGTAATAAAAGGCTTTTGGTACTAGATCTTATGCCCAGACGATGAGTAATCTTAAAGAGGAAAGATTTGGATGTGAAAAAATAGCATTAAAAGGTAAACATAGTAAGTCGTCTAAAGCTAAAAAATAAGTAAGCCATAAAAGCTAAATGCTGCCTTTGTAGAAAAGGTAGCATAATGGCAAGTCCCTCGAAAAAACTAGCCGAGTCTTTGGATTTCCTTAGGGATTTGCAAGAGAAGGGTAAAATAGCAATAAGATCAGCCGATCTGACTCCCAATCTTCTACAATAAAGGCTTTTTGTTGAGAGTTAAGTAACTTACTTGAGGTGAGCCATGCATTTTTGATTAGTTCTTCGATCATTTTGTTCCTAGTTTAGGTAACAAAACCGGCCCAGTTATTTAAACAGTTAGGAACATGAAGAATACTTGATTGACAAAACAACGACCGTAATGCTTAAAATAATAAAGAGTGTTAATATTATAGTTCTTAAAATATGTTTCTTATTCTTTATTTAATTTGGCTGTAACGATCCGCGTATGGTTAGTTGCTGATTTAGAATCACTTAATTTTCAGATTATCACTTGATCTATTTAATTCTAAAATTTTGAATTTCAGGACAAAATCTTATTTAACCAAACACTACGTTATAGGCTAGGCTTGATACTAATTTGTTAGTAAAATCACATCCTGCAAAACAACAAAATGTAAATTACCTTTCCCTTATGTAATTAATAATACCTCCTTTTAAAATGATTTCAACTTGTCTTTTACTGATGTTGAATGCCAGCTGGATTTCTATTCCTTTTCCAACTACAGTGGAAGTTATTGAATCACTGTTTTTGATAGTTTCCCTAATATTGTCTATCCGTAAAACATCTCCTTGTTCCAGTTTGTCCCAATCTGCTGGATTTTTAAACTCAAAAGGAACAATGCCAAAATTGATTAGATTCTGCCAGCCAATACGGGCATAGGATTTAGCGATAGTAAATTTTTGTCCCAAATACTTGGGAGCTAAAGCGGCATGTTCCCTACTTGAACCCTGGGCATAATTATCACCTGCTATAACACAAAAGCCTTTATAGTATTTTTGATTTTCAATGCTACGCTGATAAAAACTTTGATCAATGGCATAATAAGCAAACTTGCTTATCTCCGGAATATTTGAACGTAGAGGTAGCACATCGGCCCCTGCTTTCAGTATTCCGTCGGTTGAAATATTGTCATCCATTTTCAACAAAATAGGAATTTCCATTTCATCGGGAAGCTCTTCAAAATTGGGAAGTGTTTTAATATTTGGCCCCTTCAATAATTCAGTAGATCTACCATTATCATTAGGAGCAATTAGCATATTATTATTTATCTTAATTTGGGTGGGTTCTTCCCATTTAGGATATGAAATATTCTTGAGTGTTTCGAGTTCTCTCGGATCAGTAATTTCCCCCAATAGTGCTGCGGCTGCAGCAGTTTCTGGACTACATAAATAGACCTGATCTTCGAGTGTTCCTGAACGTCCAGGAAAATTACGTGGCATTGTTCGGAGACTAATCGTATTGGTAGCAGGGGCTTGTCCCATACCAATGCATCCCATACAACCGGATTGATGAAGTCTTGCACCCGCGGCAATCAAAGGCCCCAGAGCCTTCATTTCCATTAAATTTTCCAAGACCTGACGAGAAGATGGGTTGACATCGAATGAAATATTGGGAGACAACACATTTCCTTTTACAATTTGAGATACAATCCAAAAATCACGCAGTCCGGGATTGGCAGAAGAGCCAATAACGACTTGGGCTACTTTTAATCCGCTAACCTCCCTTACTGGGACAACTTTTCCTGGGCTGCTGGGAAGTGCAATTAAAGGTTCTAGCTCAGATAAATTTATTTCTTCGTAATGATCGTAGGATGCTCCTTCATCTGCTTCCAGTTTAATCCAGTCATTTTCTCTCCCTTCTCTTCGTAGGAATTCATGGGTGATCTCATCTGAAGGAAATACAGAAGAAGTAGCACCTAACTCCGTACCCATATTTGTAATCACATGACGGTCCCAAGCGCTCAAGCATTTCAAGCCTTCACCATAATATTCTAAAATATACCCACGCCCTCCAGTCACATCATACCTACGAAGCATTTCTAAAACAATATCCTTGGCACTTATCCAGTCGGGTAGCTTGCCAGTAAGCTTGATCCCCATAATTTTTGGCATTTTAATATAATATGGCTCACCTGCCGAAGCCAGTGCTACATCCAAGCCACCTGTACCCATAGCAAGCATTCCAATACCACCTCCTGCAGGAGTATGGCTATCCGAACCCAAAAGGGTTTGCCCCGGTTTACCAAAACGTTCCATATGTACAACATGACTAATTCCGTTTCCAGACTTACTAAACCAAAATCCAAAGCGAGCAGCAGCTGACTGAAGAAAGATATGATCATCCATGTTCTTATAATCCGTTTGAAGTAGATTATGGTCCACATATTGAACTGCTATCTCTGCTTTAATTTTGTTTAAATTAAATGCTTCCAATTCCAGCATTACTAAGGTGCCTGTGGCATCTTGCAATAATACCTGATCAATTTTTAATGCGATTTCGCTCCCTGGATTCATCTTACCTGAAACAAGATGAGCACCAATCAATTTTTGACTAAGGTTTTGAATTTTCATACTTAAAAGTTTTGTTTTTTTACCTGTCCTATAACGTTTGTATATCCACTAGTAGTGGTGGATATTTCTCAATTAGCTAAACTTAATCTCTTTTAGTTGTATATCCAATCGACTCCTTGAGCAGATTTTTAGCTTGCGGTCGCTTTTCAACCCGAATTATGCATTAGAATTCTTGATGAAGGTTTAAATCGCAATAAATCCGGAAGTTTTATTTCGATGGCATAGTACCGCTATGGTAAGAAATAAAACGAAGCAACTGAATTGAAGCGATTTAAAGCTGTAATAGAAAGTCTAATGTATAATCCGGGTTTAACTCCCTTTCTTTTCCGCTTCCAAAAAAATCCAGGAAGTAAAAGCAATGGCTTTGCTGAAAACTCTGGAAAATACAAAGCTGGGAAGGGTAGGTTACGGTCTTTGGGATATTTAAAAATAAAAGAAGGCTGAGAAATTTAATTCTCAGCCTTCTTATTTTAATTTTTTTTAAACTCAAGGAGTAGCGACTAGCTTCACTTCAAGCTTCACTTCATCGTAAATTAGCTTATCAGCTAAATCTTCGAAATAGTTGCCTGAGCGATATTTGATATCGTATTTGGTTCGATCAAACTTGATTTCTGCAGTCGTTACCATTTTGCCATTTACTATCGCAAGCGTTGCAGGGAATGTCACTGGAGCAGTGACTCCTTTGATTGTTAAATCTGCAGTAAGTTCATAGGTTTTCCCATCTGAAGATTTTACGTTGGTGATTTTCATCATCGCCTTAGGGAATTTAGCTACAGAGAAGAAATCATCTGATTTTAGGTGACCCGTAAGTTTTTCGTTGGAACCAGCATCGGTAAGATCCTCAACAGTTAAGTTAGTCATTTCCATTTCAAATGAACCGCCAGTAATTTTGCCATTGGCATAGTCAAGTTTGGCATCTGAAATCGGGACATTTCCGAAATGAGCACCCGTTACTTTGGTAGCATGCCAAGTAACAGAACTTTCGGCTTTGTTGACTGTAACAGGCGGAGCGAAGGTCGTGAATGACCAAGACGTTGCTAAGAGAACAAGGATTGAGGTAATAATTTTCATAGGTTAAGGATGTCTTTTAATTTGGTTTGACAAATATAGACTCCATAACCTAAGAGAAAGTTTAATTTTTTTGATAAAATGCTTTAAAATAGGATTATCGGCAAATTAAGCTTACCTATCCTTAGGCTTTTAATTAATTCAACAACAGCGGTTTAGTACTTATCAATTCCGGCTGCCGCGATAATTCCATCTTGAGCCGATGTTACCCCTGAGACGCCTATCGCCCCTACGATTACTCCATCTTTAAAAATTGGAAGTCCTCCCTCGACTCCTACTGCATTTGGAAGTGTTGCGATTCTTGCTCCACCTTCTGCTTTCATGGCATCTTCAAATATTTTGGTCGGGCGTTTGAAAAAGACTGCCGACTTTGCTTTCGCCTGTGCCACTTCTATACTCCCTACTTGCACGCCGTCCATACGCTGAAGTGAGATCAGGTTTCCACCGTCGTCTAAGATTACAATAACTACATTCCAACCTTCGGCTTTGGCTTTTTCAGTAGCATCAGCAGTGATCCGCTGAGCATCAACTAGATTTAGATAGGGTTTCGTTTGAGCTTCTGTAAGACTATATAAAGCAATAATCAGGGTAAGTGATAGCAAGATTTTCTTCATGATTTGGATTGTTTGATTAATTCTAAGTTAGCTTTTTTAGCTAAAAAACAGGGCATAATTTTTTTATCTTAAACTATATATGTCGGTGTTTTTCAAAAGGTATACCCTTGCTGAATGAAGAGAAAATGCTTCCAACCAAGTAATTGGCAATAAAACTCAAATTCCCTATCTTAATAGGGTTATCCTAATCAAAACACATGAAATCTATCTCTAGACGTGATACAATCAAATCTCTTACTCTAGTTACTGGTGCAAGTTTGTTTTCCCCATTGACTTTAATTGGGAAATATTTTTCTAAGAAAGATAAACTTGGTGTTGCCTTGGTTGGTCTGGGGTATTACAGTACCGACTTATTGGCTCCTGCGCTGCAACAGACACAGCATTGTTATTTAGCAGGAATTGTAACTGGAACTCCAGCTAAGGAAGGAATTTGGAAAGCTAAATATCAGATTCCAGAGGGTAACGTCTATACTTATAAATCCTTTGAGGATATTAAGGATAATCCAGATATCGATGTGATCTATATCGTATTGCCTCCTTCGATGCACATGGAATATGTGGTAAAGGCAGCAAAGACAGGAAAGCAAGTCTGGTGTGAAAAACCTATGGCGATGACGGTTAAAGAATGTCAAACCATGATCGATGCTTGTAAAAAAGAAGGAGTCTCCCTTTCAATCGGGTATCGCTGTCAGCATGAGCCAAATACGCAGGCTTTTCAAAAAATAGTGAAAGAAAAAAGTTTGGGAGTTGTTCATAATTTAAATTGTGCTGCGGGTTACCGGGATAATAGAACCAATCATTGGAAGCAGAAAGCAGAGATGGGTGGGGGAGTGATTTATGATATGGGAGTGTACTCGATTCAGGGAGCTCGATTAGGAACTGGAATGGAGCCTATTGCGGTACGCTTAGCGAAAGCTTGGACGGATCGACCTGAGATTTATAAGAATGGATTAGCAGATAATGTGACAGCGGAGCTTGAGTTTCCAGGAAACGTAATCGCAACTATCAAGACCTCATTTGCGGAGCAGATCAATTTTTTAAATATCAATTGTGAAAAAGGGACGATTGCGATGGTCCCATTTTCTGCTTATTCTGGAAATAAGGGGATAAGTCCGCTTGGCGAAATCAACTTTCCATATGATGTGCCTTGGCAGCAAGCTAATCAAATGGATCAGGATGCATTGGCGATCATGGGTAAAAAACCGATGCTAGTATCAGGCGAAGAAGGACTACGGGATATTCGAATCGTGGAGGCAATAATGGAATCAGCCAATACGGGGAAGCGGGTTGTGATTTAAATCGCCTAATTATTTGAGGTAAATTGTTTTACCTTCTTTGGCACTTTGAATGGCTGCTTCTAAGATTTCTACCACGACAAGGTTGTTTTCCAGCGAACTTAAATCATAAGGTTTCATCTGGATTTCGTTTCGAATCACAGCAATCAAAAATGAAAAGGGATCATCGAAAGGTGCGTCCCTTTTTTCTATTCTGACCTTTTCTTCTTCAAAACCATCGTAGCCTTCAGCAATTCGGATTCGAAGATCTTTGCCATTGTCAGCATAGATCGCGCCAGTCAAACCGTAAATTTCCATATCTTTTCTTCCAATAGGCCAATTCCAGGAAGGCTCAAGGATCACTTGAGAGTTTTCATAAGTCAAAATAATCGTCGCATCATCTTCCACTTTAGGGTTGTTTTCCGGTTGAAATTGCTGGGCAACAGCAGTCACCGAAGTCGGTCTTTGACCTGCGTTGAGCCAAGTGGCGATATTGGCACCATAGCAACCAAAGTCTACTATAGCTCCGGCGCCATTTAGAATAGGGTCTGTGAGCCATTCTAAAAATTCTCCGCTGACTCCGATGTTCTTTGGACCGCGGTGTCCATCTCGGACGATCAGTTTTCGCATTTCACCGACTGTGCCGGATTCAAGGAGTTCCCCAGCTTTTTCTACTGAAGGATACCAAGTTGTTTCGTAATTGGTGAGCAAATGGATTTTATGTCTTTTTGCCAAAGCTTCCATTTTCAGGGCATGCTCCATCGAGACGGCGAGCGGTTTTTCCACCATTACGTGAATTCCCTTTGGAGCGCAAGCTTCCACCACTGCGAGGTGATCGAAGATATTTCCGAAAGCAGTGACCGCTTCCGGCTTGGTTGCTTCCAGCATTTCTTCCAGTGATTCAAAAACCAACTCCATCGGAATCCCATAGTTTTTAGTCAGCCTTTCCGCAAGTTCCCGATTCGGTTCGGCAATGCCGACAATCTCTAGGTCTACGCGTTTATTTGCTTCCAAAATCCAACCGACATGCCCATGGGTAAGTCCTGCAACTCCGACTCTGAGGACTTTTTGGGGATAAGCAAGATTTAAAAATCCTAGAAAAAGGAATATACTGAGGACGATTCTAAGATTCATGCTAGCGTAGGGGTTTAAATTAAAATAGGGTGATTCGAGAGTAGAATGTCGATAAAAAAGAATCTCTATCCAAGTGCTAATGAGTATTTTGCTTTGAGCTAAGGGGCAGTATAAAATTAAATTTCCCTAAATTAAGGTATCCATTTTAACTCAACTCTATGAAAAATAATCTGAAGTCTCTTTTGCCATTTATACTCCTGCTTTTGCTTTTTTCTTCCTGCGCTGAAGTCGCAAATATTGAAGACTGTGTAACGGACGAGCCCTATGGGTTTTTCTTTGGAGTTTGGCATGGCGTG
>JBLGAM010000037.1:0-27068 GCA_047612305.1 Planctomycetota bacterium
CTAATTTACTTTTTAGAAATAAGCCTTGTAATTGATCACAATATCCTTTTGAACCCATTCTCCTTTTCGGATTAATATCGGTTCGATATTTCCTTCTCCATCAAATTTATTTGCGAATAAGCCATCTATTTCTACTGTGAAGACAGAGTACTTTCCCGGAGGGAGAATTAAAGAATAGTGACCTTCTTCATCACTACTTACTTCTGCCACTGGTTCGCCATTAAGCGATTGGAATAATCCGTTTTCCATTCGAGCATCCGAGAGATTTGTGAGTGGATATACTTTAATTACACGCTTTACAGGCGTCCCTTTATTAGTTGCCCCAGTAGTTATTTTTTGATCATCAGATTTTATCGTTGGCATGTGATTTCCTTCCAACCAGGTAACTGTTCCTTTTACTCCTTGATCTTCTGATTTCATGGATTTACATTGAGAGAAAGCTACCAAAACGATTATTTCAGTCAGGAAAAAAGCTAATTGTAAAGATTTTTTATTTTTCATATTCCATCGAAAAGCAAAACTGATTCCAGATAATTTGGAATTATTATATTCCTTCTTAATTCTCCATGAAGCTTTTTGGCTAAAACTTCAGAGACTTTCTCTTCTCCGTGAACAACAAAGACAATATTCGGCCTCTCTACAAATCCATCGGCCCATTCCATGAGTTCGTCTTGATCCGCATGGGCAGAAAGCCCATCGATACTATAAATTGTGGCTTTTACAGGGACAGCATTTCCATAAATCTGAATTTGAGGTTCACCGTCCACTAATCTTCTTCCTTTAGGTCCTTCTGCTTGGTATCCATCAAAAACCACCCCATTTTGCGAATGAGGCAAACGATTATATAAGTGATGAACAACTCACCCTCCAGTCGCCATACCACTTGCAGAAAGAATAATGGCATTTCCCCTGAATCCATTCAGAGATTTGGATTGCTCCTGCTTTTGGTAATAATGAAGCTGTGGGTGTTTAAAAGGATGACGTTCCGCTTCTTCCAAAGTAGCATTTATTTTATGATCTTTATGGAAATCCTCACATAACTTTATTGCATTAATTACCATCGGACAATCAAGAAAAATAAGAACTTTAGGGATTTTCCCTTTCTCCATAATGTGGAATAAATAGTATAGGACCAATTGTGTCCTACCTACGGAAAATGCAGGTATTATCACCAGACCGCCTCGGTCAAATGTGTCTAAAATGGTAGAGGCTAGTCCCTCAGAAGCCGTTACTGGAGGTTGTTTCCGATCTTCAAAAGTAGACTCTATCCAAATGATATCTGCTTTTGGGATCAATGTAACAGGAAAGAGAATCGGGTCATGGTACCTTCCTAGATCACCTGAAAAAACCAGGGTTTTGGTCTGAGACTCACCTTTGATTTTAACATTGACGATGAATGCACCCAAAATATGGCCAGCATTGTAAAAAGTAATTTCTATGGAATCATGAATGGAAAAAGCTTTTCCAAATGACTTTGCAACAAGAATTGGAAAAACCGCCTCAGCATCCTCCTGAGTATATAGTGTTTGAGGATCATCGTGACGAGAATAGCCTTTCTTTTTGGCATACTCGGTTTCTTCTTCCTGTAATTTACCGGAATCCAATAAAAGGATTTTAGCCAGCTCAGCAGTTGCTTCGGTACAATAGATCGGCCCTTTGAATCCTTGTTTCACGATTTGCGGTAGACTACCTATATGATCCAATTGGGCATGAGTGAGTACGATTGCTTCCATTTCACCAAGGGGCATAGGGGATTTGTCCCAATTTCTTTGTCTTAGGTCTCTCCGACCTTGGAATAATTCGTAATCCACAAGGAATTCAAATTCCCCTATATTAATTAAATAGCGTGATCAAGTGACTGACTCAGCACCTTCTAAAAACTTTACGGGTACATCCATAGTAATTGATTTCATTTAGAAGGTACAAAAAAAGCACCCAGTTGGGTGCTTTTGGTTACAGAATTACTACCATTAAGTCTCTTTATACTTCACTCTACTTAGACTGTCGAGCATTTGTTTGGAGACTTCTGTGGAGTCTGAACTGATCAATTCTTCTTCGATTTCTTCAGTTGGTTCTTCTACTTCACAAGTAAGGCAAACGAGTCCTTTCTCATTAAAGGCCCAAACCGTTTTTGAAGAAAGATCAGAAGAGTGGTAGCCATTTCTATAGATGGTGTTTCGAAGAACTTCCAGTAAAGATCGCTCCATAATAAACGGCTTTTCAAATGGAATTTCGAGGATCAAATTCAGTTTTTGATCTCTGAAAGTATCGATAGAGTTGATGTCAAAACCTTCGTCAAATGTGACAATGGAGTCTAACAAATTATAGTTGTAGATCATCAGTTTGGCATTATTCATCGCTTCTGCTTTGGTTCTTCCTCTTGAGAAATATTCCTGCTTTAACCTTACCAAACTATCAGATGTGCCTTCTAACTTCAAATTCACTTGATTGAATGAAGATTCCTTTCCAATTGGATTGAGCTGGAGTATCAGGGTTCTTCCAGTTATTGGAAGTGCTTCTTCGGATTTATGCCAGTTTTCTTCTTTGAACTGAACCACTATTCTAGGTATTTGGAAAGCACAAATTCCGACACATAGGAGCCAAAGGCCTAAAGTAACTAGTCCAAAACGACCACCAATTAGGCTTTTCTGTGCCAAGACACTTAAACCAAGTAGGATTATTATAATCCCAGGTATGATCAATAGGAATGAGGCTCCAATCACTAACCATACCGGCACAATATTGCTGAAGAGTTCGATTGGAAAATCCTCCATCAATACTACAAAGTCATCATTGGTAAAAAAGCCAAAATAGACAAAAAGACTTATTATAGGGGTAATCGTAAAAGCTAATCCTATTAAGAATACAATCAAACCAAAGATCACCCGAATAACGGTAAGAATGACCATTCCTACAGGTCCCAATGCTTTCCCAATGGCTTCAATGGCTTGACCCAAAATCCGGAATGGAGTTAGTAAAACCGTCTTAGTACGGGATTCTGGGATGATTGGGCCAGGGTTTAGATTTTCTTTGAGGGTCGAATCAATATTATCCAGCGTGATTTCTCCCCCTTTCATTCTGATTCGCTCGGTAATCGAACTTGCCACAGGAGTAATAATCCAAAGTATCAAGTAAATCAGGATTCCAGAACCGCCAGCTACAATCAGAAGGACAAAAGCTAAACGGATATAAAGTACTTCAAAATTAAAATAGGCTGAAAGTCCACTGGAAACCCCACCAAGCACTTTATCGTCTGGATTTCGATATAGTTTTTTGATGTTTTTATCTTCTGTAAGGTCATAAGAAACTGGTAAAATGACCCAAAGCACGATGTAGGCAATAGCAGCAAAAATCCCGAAGCTGAGGTTTAAGTTGAAATTATTAAATGGGAAAATGTCAAATGACCCAAAGTTGAGTTTGAGATTACCGCTGAATAGGAGCAGGATTGCTATCAAACGAGTCCAAAGTGGATCTATGGCAAAGTACTTTGCAAATCCGGCACATACGCCTCCTAGTATTTTCTTGTTTTCTAGCCTGACGAGTTTTTTGTAACCGCCCGGTTCTGCGTTGGGTGGGGTGACATATTTATACGGATCTTCCTCTTTTTCTTCAGAATCCAAATCGATGTTGCTTTCGGATTTCCCGTCTTCTATAGCTACGAAATCAGCGATGGTCCCCATTTTTTCAATGAGTTTCTCTACGTTTTCAGCTGTGATGACTTGTTTGTTGTTTTTCAGATTGCTGAGAAAAATCTCTGCAATCCGGTTTTCGATATCGGAGATGATCTCCTGATTATCTGAGTAGGAAGAAAAGTGGATATTGATTTCATCCAGATATTTCCGTAGGCTTTCATATCCGTCTTCTTCGATGTGGAAGAGAATCCCACTGATGTTGATGCTTATCGTCTTTTTCATGTGTATGTCATTTTAGATTCGAGCGCATTCCTTGCCTGTTTGGTCATAGCGAAAGGTTTTATTTGCGTGCGATTTCATCAATTCAATTCTTGGTAGTGATAGTAAGGGTGGAGTTGACCAATGCGGACCAGGTTTCGGAGAGGGTTGCTTTGAATTCCTTACCTGATTCTGTGATTGAGTAATATTTCCTCGGTGGTCCTGATTCTGATTCCACCCAGCGATATTCTGCAAGTCCAGCTGTTTTGAGGCGATTGAGAAGTGGGTATAGCGTCCCTTCCACTACTATCATCTGAGCTTGGGTAAGCTCTTCGATCAAGTCTGAGGTATAAACTTCGCCCCTGGAGATGATATGCAAAACGCAGAACTCCAAGAGTCCTTTGCGCATTTGGATCTGTGTGTTGGCAACATTCATTGTAAGGTGATTAGTTTTTCTTTTTTCACAGGAAATTGAATTCCTTTTGACATTCCTGAAAGAAAAATTATACCAATCTTTTTTAGACTACCTTGTATAACCTAATTCCTTGCTATAGCTAGTTGTTTTTTTGAAAAACATGAAAGAAGAAATTCCTTTAATTTGCATTAGAGCCTGTTTTACAGAAATGGAATCAAATTGAGATTATTTTTTCCTTCAAATTCAATTTCTAAGCACCATCTTTATAAATGTTAATATCCGTACAATAAAATGTACGAAAACGTACAGATGCATTGATTAGAAGTAAGATTTTTAGCTTTGAATTATTTAACTAATGGATTTTGCTTTATTTTGGAAAGTGAAAAAAGGGATTCTGCGAATTAGGTGTGTTAGTATTCTATTAAGCATTTTCGGTTTAGGGCTGTCCTACGGATATTCTCAGGATGTTACACCGAAGTATTCAAATGAATTTCTGAGTATTGGGGTTGGTGCTCGAGCACTAGGAATGGGTGGCGCACAAGTATCGTCAGCACGTGATGTCACTGCTGCCTATTGGAATCCAGCAGCCTTGATGGGAATCCAGCATAAATATGATTTCAGTTTGATGCATTCGGAGTATTTCGCTGGTGTAGCACAATATGATTATTTAGCTTTTTCTACCCCGATCAAATCAGAGAGTCAAGTCGCTGTGTCACTAATTCGATTTGGAGTTGATGATATTCCAGATACACGCTTTCTTTATGATGCCAATGGTGCATTAAATTATAATAATATCCAATTCTTCAATGCAGCTGATTATGCCTTGCTATTAAGCTATGCACGAGATTTATCGGATCATTTTAAAGTGGGGATGAATGCAAAAGTGATCCATCGGAATGTTGGAAAATTTGCTCAAGCTTGGGGTTTTGGATTGGATATTGGAGGGATTTATGTTAAAGATCGATTAACCTTGGGACTGATGGTTCGCGATATCACTACCACATTCAACGCCTGGTCACACAATGCAGAGCTCGTTCGTGATATCTATTCTCAGACTAATAATGATATTCCACTCAATTCCGTAGAACTGACTTTGCCAAGGGCTATCTCAAGTATTTCCTATCAATGGAAAATCGGAAGCGACTTTGGTTTACTGACAGCTTTGGATTTGGATATGACATTTGATGGCAATCGAAATACGGTTATCAGCACCGAATTGATCAGTATAGACCCGCGTTTTGGAATGGAAGCAAGTTTCCAAAACCTCGCCTTCTTGAGAGCTGGAGTTGGTAATTTTCAATATATCAAGGATTTTGATGGGAATAAAAGTCTCAATTTTCAACCCAGTATGGGAATTGGCGTATTTCTAAGTGAGCGGTTCCAGATTGATTATGCACTATCGGACATAGGCAATGTATCGGAGACTCCGTATTCACACGTGTTCAGTGTTCGGGTTAGTTTGGAGCGATTGGCTCCAGATTTTAGGAAATTTAAATTCGGAAAAAATTGATGAAATCTAAAGTCATCTTATTTGGGAGCTTCCTGGTTTTCCTTTCTTCAATGGTCTTTGCGCAGCAAGTTCCATGGTACTCCTATGATGAGACCTATTACAAGATCCCTACTTCTGTAGACGGGATTCATCGAATTACAGCTCAAACACTAAGCAATTCAGGTATCGCTACCTCAACCTTGAATCCAGCAGCTCTTCGACTATTCCATCGTGGAAAAGAAATAGCGATTCATGTCCAGGGAGGGGATGATGGAAGTTTTGATTCGGGAGATTACATAGATTTCTTCGGGCTTCGCAATGATGCGACTTTAGATCGATTACTCTACAGCGATTTTGACTCTATTCCTAACCCCTATTTCAATACTCATTCCGATACCACTTCATTTTTCCTTAGTGTATCGCCAGGGCAAGTTGGGAAGCGAATGGCCCAAAGAGGTGCGCCTGAAGCATATATACCGGTGGTCAATCAATATCGAACTGAGAAACTTCAAGTTTTTTCAGAGCAATATTCACTTGGACAAGGCTATGCTTTTGATTTTCGATTATCCAAATATGATGTAGGTCAAGGTTGGGTAAGTTCGATTATTACCAAGGGAACTACCCGGCAATTGAATTTCTCAACTTTAGGTACAGTCCCAAATTCAGGCACTGCAAAAATAGAAATTGGACTGGTCGGCAGATCTTCTAATAATCATGTGACCCGGATATTGGCTGGAAAGACTGCTGCTTCTCAGCGCGTAGTAGGAACGATCTCTTACCAGTTTTTCAATTATCCTTCCTTAAAGCTCAATCTTCAAATGAGTGACTTTAATTCGGATGGAAGTATTGTGATTGGAATCCAATCTGCCGGACCCGATGCAACTGACAACGTCTCGGTGGCCTATGCAAAGCTGATTTTTTTGAAAAATGTAAGTTCTGGAGACTTTGACCGTGAGCTTTTTATCGTTCCTCCTGGGAACCAGCGAATTCAACTGAATGCAGTCAATGGAAACTACTTGGGACTTAATCTGAGAAACCCTGAGAATCCTGAGCGAATCCTATTTACGGCTGGAAACCAATCGATAAGTTTCCGAGCAGCAGCTGCTTCTGATACGAGCAGAATTTGGATTCAGCGTGAGGAAAAGACGATCCCAGTTGCTAAAATGGAGTCAGTCCGATTTAGGAATTTACTTGCTCAGCCAGCGAATTACATTATTGTAAGTCATCGTGAATTGGAGAAGTCTTCTAAACAATATCCCAATCCGATAAAAGCCTATGCAAGCCACCGCTCTTCTCCAGCTGGTGGGGGATTTGATACGCTGGTGGTCCGCGTCGAAGATTTGTATAATCAGTTTTCTTTTGGAGAAAAATCGTCTTTGGGGATTTATGAATTTCTTAAAGCCTATTATCCAGTTCATAAGCCTACTCACCTTCTGCTTTCCGGTAGATCTTTAGCGATTTATTCCACGGGAAGGCTTGGGGGGGTGACATATTTTTATCGAAATAATCAGAAGGCATTCAATTTTCAAGATCTGATTCCTGTTGGAGGGTACCCATTTTCTGACAATGTTTATGCTTTGAATTTGGATCTCAAAAATCCTAATTCTCCTGCAATCGCAATTGGAAGAATTCCAGCCAGAAATTCGCAGCAGCTAGCTGATTACCTAGATAAAATAGTCGAAAAAGATCAGGTGGCTATTTCGGAACCTTGGCAAAAGGAACTGATTCACTTGGGCGGAGGTGTTTCTGAATTCGAATTGAACCGTTTTTTTAACTGGCTAAATGGATTCAAAAGCATAGCAGAGGGGCCTTTTTTGGGTGGAAAAGTAAAAACCTACCGAAAGCGATCTAACTCCTCGATTGAGGTGATTGACATTACCGGTGATCTGAATGAGGGAAAATCTTTGGTAACCTTTTTTGGTCATGGAGCTCCGACTGTTATTGATATTGAGATCGGATTTGCATCAGACCCAACTTTGAATTATCAAAACAGGGGAAAGTACCCAGTTATGCTTTTCAATGGATGTGACTATGGAAGTGCCTTTGGTTCCGTCTATACTCAGGGTGAAGACTGGGTGATGACACCGCAAAAAGGTGCTGTTGCTATATTAGCTAATTCTTCGATAGGAGTGGATGTGTATTTGAGGAGATACTCTGAATTCTTTTATCAATCCGCATTTGCAGATAGCTCAATGATCTATCGTACACTCGGGGAAGTCAAAATGGAAACAGAGAAAAATTTCATCCAACAGTACGGTTTGGGACCATTGAATGTTTCCCACATGCAGCAGATGATCAATTTTGGAGATCCTGCGATCCGAATGTTCCCAGCAAACAAGGCTGATTATAGTTTGAATGTAGCGGAGGTTTCCTTGACCAGTTTCGATGAAAATGATCCGCTCACTGTGCTTTCGGATAGTTTGAAATTGAGTTTTGTAATACGAAATATTGGGCGGATAGACCAAGATTCGATTGATTTTAAAATTGGCAGACAGCTTTCCAATGGAACTTCCATTGCATTTCCAGTAGTGAAAATCCCACCGATTTCTCGTGCAGATACAATCGTTTTTTCTATCCCAAACACAGGATTAGAATCAGCAGGTGAGAATCTTTTTTTCATTGAGGTAAATTCTGCTAAAAATGTCGACGAATTAAATTTTGCAAACAATTCGATTACCCATTCTAAGTTTATTCCACTCAGTGGCCCGATTAATTTGAGTCCGGTCGATTTTGGAATCACTTCTTCTACAGCAGTCACCTTGACTGCACAGACGCCTGTTCGAACCATCACTGAGCGGACATTGATTATTCAATTGGACAGTGCCACAAGCTATACCTCTCCTTTCCGAAAGGAAATCAGAATTACTACAAGAGGTCTAGCCGAATGGCCTGTTATCCTTCCTCCAAGTGCTGATAGCTTGACATTGTATTGGAGATCGAGATTTCAAGATGTCAATCCCGGTGAAACAGATTCATGGACGAATTCCTCTTTTTCCTATATTCCCGAAGGACCAAATGGATGGACCCAACGAACTGTGCCTCAGTTGGAGAAAAGTCAACTCACTAATTTGACCTATAACGAAGCAGAAAAGTCCTGGAATTACATAGAAAAAAAATTGGGCTTTGAAGTTTTCACAGTGGGAGCTGCGGTGGATACGCTTTCCTTTCGGAATACCCAGTTTTATTTAAATCAGATCCCGCAGATTCTTGATAATGTAAATAATGCCAATAGCCGACTTTGTCCCAATGGTTCTCTGGGATTGGTGGCTTTTGATCAAAAAACGCTAATACCGTACTTGGCTATCCCGATATCGGGATTTGAGATTTTGGATTCGCGGTCTTGTGGGCGAGTCCCTCAAATGATTCAAAGTATCCAGAATGCTTGGATCACGACTCCGGGTCAGACAATTCTCCTCGACTATGTGAAAAATGTAAAGGAGGGTGATTATGTCGTTATTTTCTCGGTTGGGAATGTGACGTTCGAAGGTTGGCCTGATCCTGCAATCAATGGGCTAAAAGAATTTGGTGCTAATGAAACAACTCTTCGCTCCTTGAAAAATGGGGACCCTTACATTCTCTATGGTAGGAAAGGGATGCGCTCCGGTGAAGGAATTGAGATCGTAGGAAATAAGGATGTGGAGGTGCCAGCAAATAAGCAGACCCTTTCTTTTGATACAAATCTAGTTGGTTATTTTACTTCAGGGACCATTATCACGCCGTTAGTGGGACCTGCTTCGAACTGGGAGCGATTCTTTCAACAGGTAAATGCACGAGATTGGATCAATGAGGAGTTGACTGGTTTTGATGTTTTGGGTGTCAAAGAAAATGGGGAAGAGGTAACTCTTATTCCTTCCGCCCGAGATTCAGAAATTGACCTTTCTTTTATCGACTCAAATACTTATCCTTACCTCCGTCTGAAATACGATATGGATGATTTGAATTCTACTGCTCCGGCCCAGTTAGATAAATGGCAAGTGAATTATAGCGGAGTGCCTGAAGGGGCATTGATTCTGAAGTCAGCTAGAGATCAGGTTAATCTCAGGGAGGGTGAAAATGGAAGGTTGGAACTTCAATTTAAGAATGTGTCCCGTTATAACTTTCTTGATTCCATTCAGGTGAACTGGACCTTTACGAATCTAAGTAGTAAAAAAGTTGAGAACTTTACGAAGAAGTTTCCGAGCTTAAAAGCAGGAGATGCTTTTGACTTTACGATAGAGTTTAATTCGATACGAAAAGTTGGTGAAAATCAATTGACAGTATTTGCGAATCCAAGAATCCAGAAAGAACAGACTTTCCGAAACAATCAGGTTGATTTAGGTGCCTATTTCTTGGTTGAAGGGGATAATTCCACCTCGTTGTTGGACGTTAATTTCGATGGGATCTATATCATGGATGGGGATATTGTCTCTCCAAATGTGATGATCACTGCACTTTTGAAGAATAATCAAACGCTGGTTTATAAAAAGGATACATTGGGTATGGAGCTCTTCCTCAAGCAAAATTGCGAAGGATGTCAATACTCTAGGGTGAATTTTTCCAACCCAAATTTGACTTGGACTCCTGCTTCGGAGGAAAATGACTTCAAAGTTTCCCTTATTCCAGGACCATTGGAGGATGGAATCTACACACTTCGAATTACCAATGAAGATTCACTTGAGCCTTATGAAATTCAATTTGAGGTCATCAATGAATCACAAATCACTAATTTCTATCCTTATCCAAATCCATTCAGCACGAGCGTGAGATTTGTGTTTACCGTGACTGGTATGGAAGTGCCTGATGAAATCAAGATTCAAATCATGACTGTCACTGGAAAGGTGATTCGAGAGATCTTGCAAAATGAATTAGGCCCAATCCGAATTGGAAACAACCTAACCGAATACGCTTGGGATGGAAGAGATGAGTTTGGTGATCAACTGGCAAATGGGGTGTATATCTACCGAGTTTTGATCAGGAAAAATGGCCAATTCATGGAACATCGACCAACTGCCGGAGATAAGGCCTTTAAAAAAGGATACGGTAAGATGTATCTCTTGAGGTAATCAAGCTTGGATTAGGGTTGCTTTTTCAAGTAATTGAATATCCCTAATCCTCCAAAAATCAATAAAATGGCTCCGATTCCCCACTGCATTGGGGAGTTTAAGGACTTTTGCGCAAGCAAAAAAGAACTGGCTAGAACACCTGTGCCAAATGAGATTAGTGTCCTTGGTAGCATTCCTGGAATGCCGTAGATCAAAACTTTGCGAAGCGAAATCTGCATTGAAGCGAAAATGAAACTGGAAATAGCAAAAGGGATTACCGGACTAACTCGTACATAAAAAACTAACGATCCTTCTTTTTCCTTTCGTGAGTCTAGCTCGGATTTTAGTTTTGGGTTTTTGGTAAAGAGAATTTCAAGTAGGCCTGAGTTACTTTGTAGACCAAAAAAGTATCCTATCACCGATGCTACAGAATATGCTAAAATCAAAAATGGCAAGCCTATCCAACCAATAAAAAAACCTGAAGCTAATGCTGTCAACGTTGTAGGAAGCAAAGCTAATCCCATGAGTAAAGCAGCCAATAAGGTGTAAATCGTATAATCTAATACTGAATCTAATTTCCAATTGCTGATGGTTTCATAATTCAAAATCAAAATTGTCGATCCCATAATCGGCATCAAACTCACCCAGAGCCAAGCTATAATGCTAATCGGCTTCTTCTTGAAGTAGGTTTTGATAACCTTGAAAATACTGCCGTTTTTAGTCATCTTTAGGAATTCTCGAACTCAAAATACTTTACAAGTGTAAGTATAGTAGGATTCGCTTGATTACACCCATATTAAGTGAATTCTAAAGTCTTATTAAACATTAGAAACCTATTTATAATGAAATTTGGCACAAAAGCTATTCATGCAGGTGTAGAACCTGACCCTACCACCGGGGCGATTATGACTCCAATTTATCAGACTTCAACCTATGTGCAGCCCTCCCTTGGCGAACACAAAGGTTATGAATATTCAAGAACACATAACCCTACTCGCACAGCCTTACAGCGAAATCTGGCAGCCTTGGAGAATGGAAAGCATGGCATTTGTTTTTCCTCGGGATTAGGTGCGATCGATGCGGTGGTAAAGCTCTTTAATCCGGGTGATGAAATCATTAGTACCAATGATCTTTATGGCGGTACTTATCGACTTTTTACCAAAGTATTTGAGCGCTATGGCATCAGATTCCACTTTGTGTCGATGAATGATACTAAAGAACTTGAGGCAAAGATTAATTCGAACACCAAGATGATTTGGGTAGAAACTCCGACAAATCCGATGATGAATATTATCGATTTGAAAGCTATGGCTACCGTGAGCAAAGCTAATAACTTAATTTTAGCTGTTGACAATACGTTTGCTTCTCCTTATTTGCAGAATCCTTTGGACTTCGGAGCTGATATCGTGATGCACTCAGTGACAAAGTACCTTGGTGGTCATTCTGATGTCGTGATGGGTGCATTGGTTGTGAATGATGATGCGCTCGCTTCTCAGTTGGCATTTATTCAAAATGCCTGTGGAGCTACTCCCGGACCTCAAGACTGTTTCTTAGTACTAAGAGGAATCAAGACACTTCACCTGCGTATGGAGCGTCATTCTCAGAACGGAAAGACTATCGCGGCATTCCTCAAGAATCATCCCAAAATTGAGAAAGTTTACTGGCCGGGTTTTGAAGATCATCCTAATCACGAAGTAGCTAAAAGTCAAATGCGGGATTTTGGAGGGATGATTTCCTTTTCTTTGAAGGGGAATAGAATAGAAGATGCAAAAATAGTGATGGAGAGTTTTTCTATTTTCGCCTTGGCAGAATCACTTGGTGGAGTAGAGTCACTTTGTGGGCATCCTGCCAGTATGACACATGCCAGCATTCCTAAAGAGGAGCGTGAAAAGGTCGGTTTGGTTGATTCCCTAATTAGACTAAGTGTTGGAGTAGAGGATGCTGAAGACCTGAAAAATGATTTGTCAAATGCCCTTTCGAAGATTTAAATCAAAAAACACTAATTAATGAAAGCCGTTAATGACTTATGGGTGATTTTTTTGGTAATTAAACCAATATCTTTTTGAATAAAATCTTGGTCCGCTGCTCAGCTTGGATACTCAGGAGCTGCTTTTCTTCTTTAAGATCCTTGGCCCATTTCAGGTATTTTTTAGATATGTCCTGCTGTTCTGCTAAGTAGCTGGTTAGTGATTGTAGTGCAATATGATTTGAATACCAAGGTTTGAGGTTGTCTTTAAGCTGCTTGATCTCGGTATGGATGCTGGAAATAAAGATTGGATTGAACCCTAAATAAATGAGTAGATTTTCATAAATGATGATTTTCCGCAATCCTTCAAAAACATCGCGAAGTACTCTACTGTCCATCGCACCTTTTGAATCGAGTCCTAGATATTCGAGTTCCTCCTGAATAATCTGATTGATTGCTGTATTGACCATTAAAGGTCTGATCCCACGGCTAGATTTTTCACATTTTTGGTAGAAGTCCTCCCAAGTTTTCAGAGTACTTCCAACGACCATATCGAAAGTCTGAATATATAGTTGCTTCTTTTGATATGCTAAAAACTCGCGGTATCCACCGTAGGTTAAGTCCGATTTGAGTTCTTGATCCACAAGACTTTTTTCCACCAATTTTAAATGATGGATCTTGTTAAGTTTTTTTTTTAGTTGTTTGAAGTCTGAAAAAATATCAAAATTCAAACCTTCCTTCGTATAATGAATTTTGGCAAGAAGATCTGTATAAATCTCCAAAAAACTCATTTTTAAAGATAATGGAATAGCTTTTTTGGATTTGATCTGCTTTCCTAACTCTAGAAATAGACTTTTGGCTTCGGCAAATTGCTGCTCAAAAACTTGAAAAACTGGAGAAATACTTCCTGACATTTTAAGAGATTCGCACGAGAGTGGCTCCGTAGCCCCAATTATCTTTTTGCGTGTCCTGAAAGTACTTAATATTTTGGATTTGGCTCAGACGCTTATGAATTTCTTTTCGTAACACCCCATTGCCGATGCCATGGATAAATGTGATTTGGTCCATTCCTGAGGCAATTGCCTGGTCCAGATTTTTTTCGAAAGCCTCTAGCTGAATTCGTAATATTTCCGAATTACTCATTTCTTTTGACTCTTTCACAAGCTGCTCAATGTGCAGATCAATTGAAGCTGCAGGTCGTTTGGCAGAGATTTGCTCCGATTTAGGATTTTGGGGATTTAAATCTTGATTCAGTGCTCGAATGTCCAATTCTTTCGTAGTCTGCTCTAATGCAAATACATATGCATTCTTGTCTAGTCTAGGAGCTTTGCTGAGGTGCTTAAAGAATTGTGTTGGCTTCATCCGGATCGTGCGTTCAAAGGCCGGTATCGCTTTTTCAAGCTTTTGCTGAATTGGAATAAATCGAAGTAGAAAAGCAGGCCATTCGTCCATCTCTTTGAGCAAGCGGTCATCGAATTTTTTCGCCTCTCCAGCTTGGAGTTTATCCGCAAAAAGGGTTCTGTGGTTCGAACCATGAACTTCTGAAGTGTGAGCAAGGTAGCCGTGATGGCTGTCATTGATCAGATAGAGACTGAGGCTTTGATCATTGATCGGTACAAAAGCCAAATATAAGCCTTGGTCTTTCGGTGCCGAAATCGGTAGCGGTGTTTCTATTTTTAATGCTTCTTCAGTTTTGCCGCCAAAGTGTTTTTTTTCTGACTCATGGACGAGCACCAGCTCTTGTTTTTGAGCTGGGATTATAAAACCGTCCTCGATTTCTACTTCTATTCTTCCGCTGGAGGAAATTTTTCGAATGGTCCCTTCTTCATTGCCGTGGAGGAGTCTTACTCGGTCGCCTATATTCATGAGTTTAGTGCTGATTTGTAGGTGTCAATTGCTCGTTGTCTACCAAATTTATGATCTACAATCGGTTCTGGATACTTTTCTGTCAGAAATTCAGGGACCCACTTTTTAATATACTTCAAATCTTTATCAAATTTTTCGGTTTGAGAAGTTGGATTAAATACCCTGAAATAGGGCTGAGCGTCTGTCCCGGTACCTGCAGCCCATTGCCAGCCGCCATTATTAGAAGCCAGTTCATAGTCTAATAATTTTTTCGCAAAATATGCTTCCCCCCATCGCCAATCGATCAATAAGTGCTTTGTAAGGAAAGATGCGACAATCATTCTTACTCGGTTGTGCATGAAACCTGTCTCATTGAGTTCGCGCATTCCAGCGTCCACTATCGGATATCCAGTCATACCTTTGCACCAAGCTTCAAATTCCATTTCATTGTTTCGCCATGGGATCTGATCATAAGCAGGCTTGAAAGCCCGGTCAATAACTTCAGGATTATAGGCTAAGATGAACATATAGAATTCTCGCCAGATCAATTCATTTAGAAAAGTTGCATTGAGCGATGCCGCTGTTTTCGCAAGTTTACGAATGGAAATCGTCCCAAAACGGAGATGGATACCCAATCGCGATGTTCCTTTTACTGCGGGAAAATTCCTTTTTTCATCGTAATGACTGATTAATTCCTCATCGGCTGTTTTGGATGGAATAGAGATCTCTGAATGCTGAAACCCCATATCTGCTAAATTTGGAATTGGAAGTTTGTCAGATTGGAATAAATTTTTCCAATTCAGTTCATCCAGTGAGCTAAACTGGGTTTTATTGTATTTTTCCAACCAGACTCTACTAAACGGGGTAAACACTTTATAAAATTCCCCTGACCCATTAAGGATTTCTCCAGGTTCAAAAATTAGCTGATCTTTGTATGTGAAAAATGGCACTTCCTTCTCCTTTAACAGATTCTCAATAGCAGTATCTCTGGATTTAGCATATGGCTCATAATCTCGATTGGTGTAGACACCTTCAATTTCATATTCTCCAAGAAGTGATTTATAGATTGCCTCTGGCTCGCCATATTTTACTAGAAGACTGCTTCCTTTACTCTCCAATTCAGCAGAGAGCTTAGTGACCTGATCAAGAATAAATTCGACTCTGGCATCTGCTCTTTCCTCAAGTTTATCCAGAATATTTTTATCAAAAATGAAAATAGGAAGGACATTTTCTTTCTGCTGTAAGGCATAAAAAAACCCAGTATTGTCGTTGAGGCGGAGATCCCGTCTAAACCAAAAAAGAGATATTTTTTCCATAAGGCAATTTTCTAGAACAAGATGCTTAGGGGCGGAATTGTTTAGGTTTTTTCTTTCGAATCAGTGAATCTGGTTCTGCAATGGGAGGAGGTGGGAATCGATTCAACGAATCCAACCGGTTTTCTACGGGACTGAGATCAATAGGGTTCCAGCTATCGTTATCATCTATGTTATACCTTAGAAAATCATCTGAATCATTGATTCTTAATTTCTCTTTTTTATTTCCGGTGATTTTTTGGAATAATTCGGAGAATGAATTGAAGGATACGTTTTGAGAAAGTGACACTCCGTATGTGGCTACGTTTTTCGATAAAGAAAGCGAGGTGAAGGTGTTGAAATTATTGCGGTTGAAGATTCGTATTCGGTATACACCATCTTCAGTGAGTAAGTATTCTGCTTGCCAATCCCCGATAATCGAAGCAGCTTGAGCATTTCCTAGATTATCAGTAAATCCTCCATCTCTTGAAACCCGAAGACGGCCGTCTAAAAAGGTATAAGCGACACTCAACTGGAAAGTCTCCAAGGTGCTCTGATCAAGTGATGCCAAGTCAAAATTCACTTCCAGGTTTTTATCTACTTGGCTCAGGAAGTTATTCAGCTGGGAAGAGAGTAATTGGCCTAGGCTGGAAGAAATAGTAGAAGTACCAGAGAACTGACCTTCAGGCGAAAACCCACGGGTCATTATCACAGAGAAGACTTGCCGGTTCATTTCCTGTTCATCGTTGGCGATTCGGTTTTGAAAGGCGGAAATTGTGGTCTGCACATCCCCGCTCGAAGGGAATTCTGAGAAATCAAATCCAAAAGTAATATCAGGAGAAAGCAATTCTCCATTGAGATTCATGATCACATCTACTGGATATCTTCTGGTGGAGCTGGACTCTGTATTTGCCAGGGCGCTAGATGCAAGTAGGGGTTGGATCGAGACATTTTCTGTGTAGGCTGCCGTCAGATTCATCACTCCCTGGTAGGGGTCTCCATACCAGGTGATCCTGCCTCCAGGTCTTATCGTAAATTTCTTTTTGACGACATTGTATAGTGAAAAATTATACTCTCCCTCTGAGATTTGATAGGTTCCGTTAAGTGTGAAATTTCCTTGGGTATCAATATTCATCGCCATCACTCCACTCCCTCGTCCAGAGATACCTTCACCTGTTTTGGGGTCAATGATGATTTCCACATAGGCTTCAGGAGTGATATCCAAGTTGAAATTCATTCTGACATTCTCAATGGCAAGTCTGTTAATGTCCTCTGCGATTTGTTTGATTCGGATTGTATCTTGAATATTGATCAAGTTGATGAAATCTTCTTGACCCTGGGAACTTGAGCTAGCCAAAGGAATAAAAATTCTCGTTCCAGATTTACTTGTAGCATTGGCTGTAACGTCTAGATTTGTAGTTGTTCCTTTTACAGCCACAGATCCGCTGACAAAAGCTGTTCCATAGAAAGGCTCGCCATTTTCATCAGTAGTATTCAATACTTGAAAATCTGTAAGCGTGGAATTCATGTCCAGGAAGATATTTTTGAAACCATTGTGATTGATTCCTCCAAGCAGATTAGCAGTGTGATTGAATTGATCTCGAAGTATAACTTCTTGAAAACTGATCTGGTTAGGACGGAATACAATACTTCCATTCAAAGTATAAAGCGTGTTGAGGTAGTTTACTTTTATTTTACCATCGCTGATACGACCTCTCCCATCTAGTATTGGACTGGTGACTTCCCCACCGATTTTGATTGATCCAGTTACGGTCCCTCCGAGGTCAGAAATGTAATTAGAGAGAAAAGGCTCAAATATGATCAGATTAGCCTGATCAAGTCTTGCGGTCATGTCTAAGCTTTGATCTGCAATACCAATTTTACCGTCCACTTCAATAGACTTATTTCCATTGGAGGTGTTTGTCAATGAAACTTGAATCTCCTCTGGGCCCATATTTAAGTCCGCTTTTATATCCCCAACTGGAAATTTGTTTATACTAAAATCAGACATGTTAAGATTCCCTGCAATCAGCGGATTTGTATTAACCTGCTCGAAAGTAAATTTACCATTAGCGGAGCCTTCAAAGTCTTGCGGTAATAATGTATTCAGTAAGTCTATGTTTACATTAGCAATAGTGAGGTTCAATTGATTCGATTCTAATTCGCCTATTTTCCCTTCCAGAGCGATGAATTGATTTTGGTTAAATACTTTGACATTTTTGAAATTCACTCCATCAGGGGTTAACGTAATCGAGTTAAGCGAATCAAATTTCCACTCTCGATTCAGTACTTTTAAGGAGGAGGGATCAAAGGTTAGCTTAGTGTTTTCCGCTGAGAATACTGCATTTGCTTGGATTCGAGCTGCACTTTGAGTAGAATCCTGATCTAAACTAAAATCTAAATCCATTTGATTTTCATTCCAAATTGCTTCAAATCCAAGGTTGGTAAATTCTAGGGTTTTGTTAAGCTCTTGTTTTTTTGAAAAAACATAAAAAGAGGCGAGAATATCTTCACTGTTGATCAATTTGGAAGTGTTAAAATCTAAATTCGTGCCGTAGGCAGTTTTCTCTTGATAGCTTAGTGTATCTATACTGCTGAAAAAGTTGAATATGGTATTCTCTGCCGTTTGGTAGAAAGCACCCTCTAGAATCGTGTTTCTGCTGATTGAGAAGCCTGGTTCTACTAGTTGAATCAAGGGATTCATATTGATCATCCGGACATTTAAATCAAGATTGTAAGTCTCCGAAAAATTCTGAGTTAGATCCGCCATCGGCTGCTCCTCATTCAGTACAATTCCTCGATATTGAGCAAATAGAATTTGAAGATCTGCGGCCATTTGCTCCAGATTAAATTGTCCCGAAGCCGCAGCTACTATGTAATCAGAGTTGAGCGAAAGGGTACGAGTACCCCCAGCAAATAAGGACTGGATAAAGAAATCTCCTATATCCAAATATCTGCCTTCATAGTCCACCTTGAGGTCTTTAAATTTCGCGATTCCTTGGATATCATCGATTTTAATTCCTCTGCTATCAATATCCAAAGTGCCGCTGAAAAAGTTTAATTTATCATCTAGCCCAAGGGATGCGATCATTGCCGTGTCAACCTGAATCTGAATACTGATAGAGTCTGTGGCAGCTTTCAAGTTAGCTAACCCCACAGCTTTCATTTTTAGGTTGGGATCATCTATCGCAAAACTCCCTTTGAAAAGGTCCAACCCGTAGGTGGCATCAGTAGTAATATTTGTGTATTCATAATTGCTCAATCCTAACTTGGATATTTTGGCATCGACATCCACAAGAATATTTTCAAGAGTATTCCCCTTGAGGTTTACATTTCCATTTAAACTTAATTTCTGAAATAAAGCTTGATCCTCAGCCAAGACTCCCAGATCCAAGTCAGTCAATGTTACATTAGAGACAACACTAGGGAGTTCGTTTACAGTGTCATAATTTATTCTTCCTTTTACAGAACCTATAGAAGTATTGAACTCACCATTGGTGACGAATCGGCTCAATAGGCCTGCAAAGTCCGCAGTAAACTGGATATTATTTAATTTTCGAATTTCTCTCTCGATCGTTTTAGGAAGATAAGGTGAAAGGTCTCGTGCTAAAACAGTTGAGTTTTTCAGGGAAAGGTTAATGTAAGTTTTTGAGATTTCTGGAAGGCCGTCTAGTTCAAAACTGCCAAAAATCGCTGTCTTTTGTCCCACTCGAATTAGGAATTCTTCAGATTTAAGGTCAGAAACAGGACCGGTAACTTTTCCCGTCAGGTAGATTTCATCATCAATTTCAGGAAGTGTCGGCGCAAATAGTTTTAGATCTTCCAAGTGAAGTTTAGATTCTTCTAAGTTGGCAATGATTACTACCTCATCTATGAAATTTGAAAAGGCAATAGGCGAGGCAAATTCAAATCGGAGGAAATCTTTGAGGACACTTTTAGAAGTTTTAAGACTCAAATTTGCAAATTCTAATTCCTTTGAAGAATAAAGGAAATCTGTTTTAAATTCCTGTATCGCTAAGTTTGATCCAGTCTCAATGGCGTTTAAAAGTTTGACTGAAATATTGATTTTATCTCCATTGAGCTTGAAATCAGTTAAGTTGGCATTCAATGCTTTAAGTCTGATCCGGTTGTAATCCAAACCATCGGTAATTGGATCTTTATTAAAATTCACCAAGAAAAATTCGGAATTTCTGATAGCAACCCCTCCGATTCCAAAAATAGTAGGGCTGCTGCTTCCTGACCCCCCAAATCGTGAATTTAGCTCATTGATCCATCGATTAATATTCATGGAGGAATCCCCGGCATGAATCAATAAATGGACCTGAGCATTCTCGATGCGTACCTGATCGAGGGGGGGTGGTCCAGAACGAAGAATAAAACTAATTTTAAAGTCGACCAAAAGTGCTTCTGCTGCAATCATGGTGCTATCTTGGGAATCCAGGATTTTTACATCACGAAGTTCAAGGGCATCCCACCAATTTAGTTTTATATGGCCTATTTCAGCATGGAATTCTGAACCTTTATTTAGGAAATTGGTGGCCTTGTCGATTGCCCAGTTTTGGACTGCAGTGACCTGCAGTAGTATGGCGATGGAAATCAAGAGCATGACCATCGAAAAGACAATCCATACGATGACTCGAAACGCTTTATGCAAAAAATCCGTAACTTTCGAGTTCTTTTCCAATGGGTACCAACAATATCGTTATTCTAGCAATTGAATCCTCCTGCGACGAAACCTCGGCTGCTGTAATAGTAGACGGCAAAGTACTTAATAATATTGTCGCAACGCAATCGGTCCATGAAAAATATGGGGGAGTTGTACCTGAGCTTGCTTCGCGCGCGCACCAAGAAAATCTCATTCCTGTCGTTCAGGAGGCTATTTCTTCGGCAGGAATTAGCAAAGATCAACTCAGTGCGATCGCCTTTACGAGAGGGCCAGGATTAATGGGCTCACTATTAGTAGGGGTTAGTTTTGCCAAAGCATTGGCTTATGCTAGAGGTATTCCCTTGATTGAAGTCAATCACATGCAGGCTCATATTTTGGCGCACTTCATTGATGCGCCGCAGCCAAGTTTTCCTTTTATCTGCCTCACCGTAAGTGGAGGGCATACCCAGCTGGTCTTGGTAAAGGATCATTTGGATATGACAGTGATCGGAGAGACTCAGGATGATGCTGTAGGAGAGGCTTTCGACAAGACTGCCAAACTGCTTGGACTTCTTTATCCAGGAGGCCCATTGATAGATCGACATGCGAAAAATGGGAATCCAAAAGCCTTTACTTTCCCGATCACACGAATGCCTGAATTGAATTACTCTTTCAGTGGGATCAAGACTGCAGTACTTTATTTTCTTCGAGATGAGTTGAGGGAAAACCCAAATTTCATTGAGGAGAATTTGTCAGATTTATGTGCAAGTATTCAATTTAGCCTGATCCAAATGCTTTTGATTAAATTGAAGCTTGCGGTAGCGGAACATCAGGTAAAAAATGTTGCAATAGCAGGTGGTGTATCCGCCAACTCTGGTCTTCGAGAAGCTTTGGGTCAATTGGCCAAAGAAAAAAATTGGAACCTATTCATTCCCGAATTCGAATACTGTACAGATAACGCCGCGATGATCGCCATGGCGGCACATTACAAATACCTCATAGGTGAGTTTTCTTCCTTGGAAGTGACTCCCCTTGCTAAAATGAAGCTTTAAGGCATGAGTAAAGACTCCAAATTCGATAAAATTGTCAATATCAAGAATAGGAAAGCAAGCTTTCAGTTTGAGTTTGTGGACACGTATAAAGCAGGTATGGTCCTTAAAGGAACAGAGATCAAATCGATTCGTGAAGGAAAAGTTTCTCTGTCAGAATCCTTCTGCGTTTTTTTAGATGGAGAGTTGTACGTGCGCCAAATGCATATCGCACCCTATTCAATGGCAGCTAGTTACAATCATGTGGCCATTCGGGATCGAAAGTTATTATTAGGTAAGCGAGAACTCGAAAAACTTCAGACTAAGTCCGAAGAAAAAGGGCTTACCATCATTCCAGTTCGTATATTTATCAACGATCGGGGTCTTGCAAAAATGGAAATTGCACTCGGTCGAGGAAAGAAAACACACGACAAGCGACAGGATTTGAAGGAAAAAGATGCAAAAAGAGAAATTCAGCGAATGGCCTTTAACTGATGCTTTTGGGATTTGTCGGCAGACGATCTTGCCAATCTACCTCCGACCCACTTTTGATTCTGCTTTAGTCACTCAATTACTTTTCGGGGAATGCTATCAAGTGCTCACCATGAGCAATGATAAGCATTGGTTCAAGATCGCTCACGAGGACACTGGATATAGTGGGTACATTTCTTCCAAATTGCTTATAGAAATCCCATCCGCTGATTATCAAACTTATCTGACCAATGACTTTCAAATAGTTACCAGCCCAATCGCTGCGATAGAATATATGGGGATAAATTTGTATTTGCTTCCAGGAAGCAGACTCCATTTTTCAGATTTAGAACTGTTCAATTGGCGAGATCATATCGGATTTACTGGTTCAGTTCGAAGCCATGCCTTTCTAGCCAACCGCGAACAATTAATCGACATTGCTCTTAAATACATTAATGCGCCTTTTCAACCTGGTGGAAGAAGTATCTTCGGTTTGGATGAGGAACAAGCCTTTCCATTGATCTTTGCGATCGCTGGATATTTGTGGAAGTCTGAAAAACTTCCCGGGAAACTGGTAGCTGCCGAAGAGATGATGGCTGGAGATATCATAATCGTCACCGAATTAGATTCAGATAAAAAGAGGGTGGCACTGTATCTGGGAGCTGAAGAAGTACTCTGGATGAATAATCGAATGCGGGTAACAGACTTCGATGAATGGTTAACATTTTCAAAAAACATTCCAGGTAAACAGGTCGTTTCGCAATCAAGAACCATTATTGGATAGCATGGAAAAAAGGGTATTAGTCCTCAATTTGGATCATTCTCCTGCAGCGGTTGTTACCGTTCAAAAGGCGATTGTGCTCCTTCATTTGGAAAAAGTCACCTGTCTTTCCGTGTACGAGTTTTTAGAAGTCCGAACCGTCAACCGAAGTTTTGACTATCCCGCTGTCATCTGTTTGAATAATTATAAAAGCATTCCTTATCGAGGAGTTTTACTGAATAGAAATAATCTTTTCCGCAGGGATAAAGGAGAATGCCAATACTGTGGCAGTAAAAAACAACTCACTATGGATCATGTGATCCCACGGTCTAAAGGTGGAAAAAGTAATTGGACTAACCTGGTCACGGCATGTCACCGATGCAATGTGGTCAAAGGAGATAAATCTCCTGAGCAAGTGGGATTATATCTAACTGATTTGCCCTTTAAGCCTTCTCTTGCTTATTTTTTAGCTGAGTACGCCGAGCGTCAAGCATCTGAATGGTTGCCTTTTCTGGAAAGTAAAATTGCTCAATAGCTTAAATTGCTTTTTCTAAGCTAGAAAATGTCTTGGATTTCGCTTTTGGCATAATATCAAATAGTTACCTTTTATTGGCAAAGTAATTGCCTGACTGAGCACTATGAATTTATCGTTTATTTATTCGCTATTATTTGCTGTGATATTTAGCAATACCGAAATCCAAGTTCAACAACTTATAGGAAAATGGCAATTGGTCTATTTTGATGGAATTTACAGAGTCAAAAGCTCGCCTCAATATCAATCCTCCGACTCTGCAATGCGTGCAAATATTGAGTATAAAATAAAGGCGAGATTGGAAAACACCGTCTATGATTTTATTTCAAGTGATACCCTAAAATATACCGATTACGAGAATAATATCGTCGTGATGAAAAAGGCGAAAATTGAATTGAAGAAAGATAGTGTTCTGACCATTTTTGATGGAAAAGTAATGCGGGAAGCAAAGATTTTGGAGCTAGAAACTAATCGATTGGTGCTAGAACCTATTTCCTCCAATTCAAATGGTGGAGGTAAATTGATCTTTGAAAGAGTAATTGAAAAAGAGAAAAAGTAAATTCTAACTCACAAAAAAACTCCGTAATCAGATAATGTCTATGGAGTTTTTTTTGCACGGCATTTTATTTTAAGCTTATATTTTTGATTTAAGAATTTAAATCGTCCCGAAAATCAGCCAATTTGTGATTAAAATAAAATCTATTATTTTGATTCAAGTGGATCATTCAAGAGTTTAAAACTCTTCCTGTGCCAGATACAATCTCCATGATTTCTGATTCCTTCTCGATGTGCCTTGGTTGGGTAGCCAGCATTTTTTTGCCATAAATAATAGGGGAACTCCTCTGCAAGCTTTTCCATCATATCATCTCTATAGACTTTAGCCAAGATAGATGCCGCAGCAATGCTGGCATATTTGCCATCGCCCTTGATCATACAGGTATGTGGGATGGTTAAGTTGGATCTCCAGCGATTCCCATCGATTAA
Organism: Planctomycetota bacterium; assembly: GCA_047612305.1. Lineage (GTDB taxonomy): Bacteria > Bacteroidota > Bacteroidia > Cytophagales > Cyclobacteriaceae > Algoriphagus. The sequence goes on from JBLGAM010000037.1 coordinate 24,339, forward strand.
GAGGTGATCGGGTAACAGCTTTAAGCCTTGCACTGCTCTGGTCATTGCCAGAAAAGAAGCATTCAAGATATTGATTTTGTCAATTTCTACCACACTTGCTTCGGCGATTTGCCAAGCTAAGGCTTTGTCTTTAATCTCTTCGATTAGATCTTCCCGCTGTTTTTTGCTCAGCTTTTTGGAATCATTAATCCATGGATTCGAATAGCCGAAGGGAAGGATTACGGCAGCAGCTACGACTGGCCCGGCAAGACAGCCACGGCCCACTTCATCACATCCCGCTTCGATCCGATTAGCTTCTAAATAGGGTAGTAGAGGCATTGGGTATATGTTCACTTTCCTTGTAATATTTGTGTATCATCTCAGATACTAATCCTGTCCAGCCTGTCTGATGGGAAGCCCCCAAGCCTATACCTGAATCACCATGGAAATACTCATAAAATAAAATATAATCCTTGAAATGGGGATCTGTTTGAAATTTTTTATTTGCACCAAAAACGGGTCGATTCCCATTTTCATCTCGCATAAAGATCTTCATGCAGCGCATGGAAAGTTCTTTTGCAATTATATCCATAGTCAGGAAATTGCCTGAACCTGTCGGGTATTCGATCGAGAAGTCTCCTCCGTAGTAGAAATCAAATTTTTTCAGAGATTCGATAATCAAATAATTGATAGGAAACCAGATCGGACCTCGCCAGTTAGAATTACCACCAAACATTCTGGTGTCTGATTCTCCTGGTGTGTATTTGATTGAAAGGACGTCGCCGTTGATTTTCATCGTATAAGGATTCTTTTCATGGTATTTAGACAAAGACCTGATCCCAAAGTCACTTAGAAATTCTTCTGAATCGAGCATTTTATGTAAAACGGATTTCATTCGATGACCTCTCAATAAAGAAAATAACCGTCTTTTATGGTAGCCAGGCTGAATCCAACTAGAAACTAAGGCTGCTAGTTTTGGCTTTTCTTTAAGAAAGAAATCCAAGCGCTTTTTGAATTCTGGAAGTTTGTCAAAAAGTTCTTCCCGAATAGGTTCTACGGCAAAAAGAGGAATAAGTCCCACGATTGAACGTACTTTCATTTTTTGAGACCCTTTTCCGTCTAGGTGAAAAACATCGTAAAAGAAATTGTCCTCCTCATCCCAAAGTGAGATTCCTTCTTTGGAGATATTATTCATTGCTCCCGCGATATAGAGGAAATGCTCTAAAAACTTGGTTGCTGTATATTGATATACCGTATTGAATTCACACAAGTCAAGGGAAATACGAAGCATATTTAAAGAAAACATAGCCATCCAGGAAGTACCGTCGGCTTGTTCCAGTTTGCCTTTATAATGCTGGGCATGACTCCGATCGAATAACGAGATATTATCTAGTCCCAAAAATCCACCTTCGAAAATATTTTGACCATCCGAATCCTTTTGATTGACCCACCACGTAAAATTGAGCATGAGTTTGTGTAGTGCTCGCTCTAGAAACTCCTGATCGCCAACGCCATTGTTGGCTTTCTTATCAATCTGATAGACTCGTTGCACGGCATAAGCATGAACTGGAGGGTTGACATCCGAAAAATTCCATTCGTAGGCAGGTATCTGTCCATTTGGGTGCATGTACCATTCATTGAGTAGAATAAGCAACTGGTTCTTCGCAAACTCTGGATCTAATCTGGCCAAAGGAATCGTATGAAAAGCTAAATCCCATGCCGCATACCAAGGGTATTCCCATTTATCCGGCATGGAGATGATATCGTAATTTTGAAGGTGCTTCCAGTTTGCATTTCGCCCCTTCTTTCTAGCTAAAGGTGGTACGTATCTACCGGGATCTCCTTCCAACCAACGCTCCACATCGTAATAATAAAACTGTTTTGACCAGAGCATGCCAGCCCAAGCTTGGCGTTGGATTCTCTTGAGGTCTGGATCGGTAACTCGTTCTTGAAGTCCATTATAAAACTCGTCTGCTTCTGTGATTTTGGTGTTGAGACATTCATCACAGATTTCAAGTGCTAGGTCCTCAGATTGATGCTGGAGGCGGAGTTTTATTTGATGACTTCCTCCAGCCGGGATGGTGATTTTGTAAATTGCTGCTGCTTTGGTTCCAAAATCCTCTGGATTGAGATGGGAATCATCTCCGGAAACCACATAGTCATTGATCCCATCTTTGAGGAATTTTCGCTCATTTTTGATTCCATAGAGTCGCTCTCGATTGGTTTCATTGTCGCAAAACTTTAGCTCTGGATTACCGTCGAAGGTTACGCTGTAGTTCCCTGATTTAGGATGGAAGACCTTGATTGAGTTATCTGTCCTCTTACTCAGTTTTGGCATAAATGGCTCATGACCGGTATACCAGGTTTTTCTGAACCAAAGTGTAGGCATTACCCAAATTGTAGCTTCCTCTGGGCCTCTGTTATGTATGGAAGCGACGGCCACAATATCCTCAGCATCCTGCTTGGCATATTCTATAAAAATATCAAAGTAACGATCCTCATCAAAAATCCCGGTATCGATCAACTCATATTCTGGGTTTGATTTTCCTCTTGTTAGATTTTCTTCTAGAAGTGATTGATAAGGATACTCCGCCTGAGGATATTTATATAGCATCTTCATGTAGCTGTGGGTCGGAGTAGAGTCTAGGTAATAATAGATCTCTTTTACATCCTCACCATGATTACCTTGATTTCCAGTCAGGCCAAAAAGGCGTTCTTTTAAAAATGGGTCTTTACCATTCCAAAAAGCCC
>JBLGAM010000038.1:0-26547 GCA_047612305.1 Planctomycetota bacterium
ATATATTCTTGGATGTGCTTATTGTCAGCTACGACTCCATGTGAAAATCTTACTGCAAGAGATTCAGAAAGTTTCAAGAATTTTTTAGCAAAGAATCCCCATTTGTCCCGCTTCCATTCCAAACCATCTATATGAGTTATGATTTTAGCTTTTGTGAATGGCTTCAAAAAAGGAATCATTATTGCGCCCGAAACCCCTAGTAAAAGAATAAAATCGTGTGTTCTAAAGGTCCTTAAAAGAGAAATAGAATCATAGAGAATGCTGTCTGGCCCATTAGCTTTGAAGTCAAGGTATTCCAATTTGGCACCTTTATAGCTATCTAATTTTTCAGAATACGATTTACTTTCACAATAAATTGTGATGTCAAAATATTTAGGTAGCAAATCTAAAAGATTTTCTACTAAAGTTTCAAATCCACCATAATTCGCCGGAACCCCGACTATTCCAAGAATTGCCAGACTTTTCTTACTCATTAAAAATTTTATTCCAATTATAGACTAATTTGAAAAAGACCACTTTTCGAAGCGAAAAATCCATCTCAAGTTCCCTTTTCAGCTTCATCCAGGACCGAATGTAATACGGGATAGATTTCGCTTTTTTTGCCAAATATCTTTTATTTAACTTAAAAGATCCCAAAACATTGGAAGTATGTTGTCTGTATTTAATTAACGGTTCATTTATAAACAGCACTTTCCCATATCTGGCGACCTTAATTGATATCCACTGGTCATGAAGGAAAAATCTGGTGTTGATCGGTGCAGAAACTAGCACTGCAGCACGATTGAGCATGATAGTGCTCCCTGTGACCACGCTATGAGCGATCAGTTTTTCAAAGTCTCCTAAGATTGTTGGATCATCCTTACGGTCTTTCCAAAAGGAAGGGCTGATTAAATTCAACTGCTCATCCACGACCTCCAAATCTGAACAAATCATCACAGGGGTATTTTTTCCAAATTTTACTTCCGCTGCTTGTAAACGGTTCAGACTTATTTCCACCTTTTTTATCAACCAAAAGTCATCTTGATCGCAAAGCATAACATAAGGTGATGAAGAATATTCCAAAAGCTTGGAAAAACTTCCTATCGCACCCAATCTTTCCGATTCATCACGAATATATTTAATTTTTTCAGGAAAGCAAGCCTGCCACTTTTCAATAATCGAGGTCGTATCGTCAGTAGATCCATCATCCCTTATCAGCAATTTCCAGTCCTGGTTTGTTTGGTTGAAAATTGACTCAAGCTGGACTTCCAAATAGGCAGATCCATTATAAGTTGGCAGAATAATTTCAATCATATTCTGATTTTCAAAATCTAAATTCTCCTTCCTCTTGCCGAATTCCATGCTTGAAAGAATATTTTACAGCTTGAAAGTATCGAACCTCTTTCCATCCTTTTATACTATTGATAAGAGTGTTTTTTACTATAAAAAGACTCAGATAAATCATTTTATTTAGTTGACGGTAATTTCGGTCTTTAAGTAGAAAAATTGCATTTCTCAATTTGTAATATTCTCTAAGGTAATGATGCGAGGTCACCGAAAAGAGAATTAAATCCTTAGAATTCTCACCCAAAGCATGAGAAATAAAAATCTCAGGTATCTGATAGATTGAATAGCCTCGGGCATCTGCTCTCCAACACCATTCAGTATCTACCCAATCAATGAAAAATGATTCCTTCATTAATCCTATATCTTGCAGAGTCTTACTGTTAAGGAACATTCCCGAGGAAATCACATGAGAAACTGCCTGAGGTTCATTTTCAGAAAAGAATTTTTTCAGGCCAAATCCACTAAACTTTACCATCGGATGTATCTTTTCCTCATATTTTGCATCGCGAAACACTGGGCTGAGTGCACCAATTTTTTGTCCATTCTCAAGCAGATTTTGAAAAGAATGTAACATTTCTTCTACATAATTTTCCGGGAAGATCGTATCCTGATCTGAGGTTAGTACGAAATCAACCCCATTAGCCATTGCCAGCCTAATCCCTTGATTTTGTGCTGATGCAATTCCTGTATTTTCTTGGAGATTAATATGGACAATCTTCATTCCCCAATCAGAAAAGTCATCATCGTTATTACTAACGATAATTAATGTTCTTACTTGATTACTAAGGATTTGAAGAGATTTTCTCAAGAGATCTCGGTCTGGATAAAAAGTCACTATTACTACATCTACCTTATACTCCATGGATTAAGGAATTATCTGGACGTTAACTAGCAAGTGATAAAAATAAACTAGAAAGAAACCTACGAAGAAAATAGACGCCAAATACCACTGTTTGAACTTTAAGACAACAGAAGGAATCAATAAAAGCAGGACTACATTCAGATATTCAAATATTCTAAATGCCACTACCGGTTTGTTGAGAATAGCAAAGAAATAAAATGAAAATAAGGAGAGCGAAAAGATTTTAAACAGGTCCAGTTCAACTTTGGTAAACTCGTCTAGCTCGAAGACTATGATCACATATATCCCCACAAAAAGAACTAAAAATGCCAAATTAATCAGGTTGAAAATATTGACCGCTGAGTCATGTCCGGAGTGTGACAAATAGTATAAGGCTAACGCTGGATAATCTTGGATAGATCTAATAACGAGACTCTCAATATTTATTTTGGATAAATAAACTACGATCCCCACAAATGGAAGTAGGAAAAAAAACTGAAGCGTAAACTTTTTAACTATGAAATAAATAGGAATCAAGATTAAAGCCGTCCAGTGAAAAAGACAGGCTATTACGATTTTCTTGAGATATGCGGACCGGTTGCCTTCGGAAAGGTCATTTATGGAAAGTAAAAAAATTCCAGCAGAAACTCCAGCTCGAATCTGTGTATAATCATGCAAAAGGAAGTATGAAAAAAGGTAGAGCACTAGGCTCAATAAGGGCAATGCGGAGAATTTTGAAAAAGCATAAAACTTTATCGAAATTCCAAGTACTGCAAAAATCAAGAAAAAAGCATCAATACTATCATTAAAAACCAAACTATTAAAGCTCAGTAAAACTCGGAAGCCAAACTCTTTGGTAATTAGGTCAAGCTTGTTCTTCAGAATGATTAAATCGTAATAATTGAAGTAATCAGCATCTAACCCAAACAATCGCAAACCGACGATCGGAACCAATACTAAGAAAGCAGCCGAGAGAATTAACAGATTATAATCTAGCGACAGTCTTTTCATTGGAAAGTAAAAAATGAATAGATAAGTCTTCTCACTCTGATTTTTATCGATAGCATTAGTCTTGCAATCTTCCCAAGGTCCTCTTTTCGATGAGGTTGGTTAGAAAAATAAACTTCATCTCTTGAGTTTATTCCAATCAATGGAAGTTTGAGTTCATTTTTCCAAAAAATGTAAGGAAGACTCAATTGATCTCTTCCACTCCCATTTTGAAATTCTTCCCACCATTGCTCCATCAAGCTTTGGATCTCAGGATCATTGTGCTTTCGAATCAATATTCCATTTTCAGCTAATCCAAAATGGACAGGAAAGCCTGCCGCGCGATAATCATTCAATTGCTTGAGTGTAGCCGAATATTCGGATTTCTGAAAGATCAAACACTCCTTTGCCTCCTCATAGAGACAGTCTCGATATAAATGTCTGGGCACTAAGAAATTTCTTTCTAGAAGTTCTACTTCTATTAGTTGTCTTAAGTCTTTGAGTATTTTTAGATTTGAATCGATATAGATACTAACATCATATTCAGCCAAGTACTGATGAGGCATCATCTTGATGCGACGATTCATCAAAATTGGAGATTTTTCGGTACTCTCAATAATTTTGACTTCCCATACATCAGCATCCAGATTCTGCTGATCGGTAAAGCAAACAAAATCAAACCCTTCAAACTTTTGGATAGGAGTTGCCAGTTTATCATAGTCTCCAAAGAGTGCAGTGTATATGACCCAACGATTCATTTACGATTTCATCCACTTTCGATACCAAAGCTGAAATACAAGCAAATTCCAGATTCGGTTGGCGTAATTGATATCTCCTCGCTTTTCAAATAATCTAACCATTTTACTGATCTCTTCCCAGCGAAAAACTCCTTGATCTTTGATATATGCTTCATTCAAAAAGTCATCAATTAGGTACTTCAGGTCATTTTTCAGCCATGCTGCTAACGGAATACTGAAACCCATTTTTGGCCTATCCATCAATGATTTTGGCAAATAGCGATGGGTAATTTCCTTCAAAAGGTATTTTTTTACTCCTCCCTTTAGCTTCATTTCGGTAGGTATTTTTCCAACATATTCGATAAGTCGATAATCTAATAGCGGCTCCCTACCTTCCAGACTGTGGGCCATCGTAGCCCTATCTACCTTGGTTAAAATATCATCAGTTTGATAGGTGGCGTAATCGTACGCCATCATCTGATCAAGGGGGTTTTTGATATCATTGAGTCTTTGATAATCTCCTAAAAAAAGAGAAGATGGTCTTAATTTATCTGAAAGCCTCTCCATCTCCCCATCAAAGAAAAATTTTTCATAGGCCTCCAGGCAGGTGATGGAATCTTGAGCATCCTTGGTTTTTAGAAAATTATCGTATACATAGAGTTTGCTTTCACTTAAAATCTGAGTTGCTACCTTATCGCGAATGGGCTCCATGACTTGGTCGACAAAACCTTTGATAGGATACTTTTGAAATAAATGAAGATACTTCGCGGCACTTTGATATTTCTCGTACCCACCAAATAATTCGTCGCCACCATCAGCACTTAAGGAAACGACCACTTGATTACTGGCTAATTTGCTCACCAAGTAAGTCGGAATTGCAGAAGAATCAGCAAAAGGTTCATCCCAGATCCCTGGCAACTCTTCGACCAGATTGAGGGCCTCCTTTTGAGAGCATAAATACTGATAGTGGTCAGTTCCTAAATGATCTGCCACTTTCTTTGCATAAATGGCCTCATTGAATTTTTCCTCCTCAAATCCTATCGTGAAGGTCTTTATCTTCTGAGATGACTCCTTCTGAATCATTGCTGTTACCAAAGAGGAATCGTACCCGCCACTTAAGAAAACACCGACTGGGACATCGGATATCATTCTATAGTTACACGCAGAACTTAGAAGTGCATCTAGATCTTCTAAAATCTCAGGTTCTTTCTTGGTGGTTTTTTCAGACACATAGGAAGAAAACACCTCCCAATACATTTCATTTCGGATGGAAGTAGAATTAAGATCAAGCTTCAAAAAGTGACCCGAGGAAAGCTTATGCGTGTTTTGATAAATACTCAATGGCTGTGGTATATAGCCAAATTGAAGGAATAAGCTTAAGGCTTGGTAATTAAGATTTTTCTTAAACCTTGGATGAGAACAGAGGCTTTTCAATTCACTTCCAAACAAAAATAATCCGTCTTTAAAAAACCAATAGAGAGGTTTGATACCAACACGATCCCTAAAAAGGCTAAGCTCTTGTTTGTCTTTATCATAAATGACAATTGCAAACATGCCGTTAAGTCTAGAAACCATCTTATCACCCCAGAAATGGTATGCTTTGAGGATTACTTCCGTATCGGAGTGGGATTGAAAATAATAGCCCAAAATTTCGAGTTCTTGGCGTATTTCCTTAAAATTATAGACCTCTCCATTGTAGACGATCACCAGATTTTGGAATAGCATCGGTTGATGACCTAAAGGGGACAAATCCAAAATAGAAAGTCGTTTATGCCCAAGCCCTATTTGAAAGCCATCTAGTTCCTCCAGAAAGATTCCCTCATCGTCAGGACCTCGATAATTCATTGTCCTAATCATGCTAGTGAGGGTATCGGATCCCGAACCGCATTTAAAATCAACAAATCCAGCTACTCCGCACATGGCTTAATTGACATAGGTTTTTCCCAAAATTCCTTTTTCGCCTTCTTTCAAAGCTCGCTTAAAAAGTCTATGTCTTTCCTTAACCAAGCTTGGGTTTTTGAAGTAATTCTTAGCCAAATTTACCCCCATGAGCAGTTTAAAAGCCACTTTGTTTAAGTAATAAATCCCGGAATTAGTAGAAATTTTTTTCGACAAATACGTTGTGTTTCTTAGGCCATAAAAGAGTTTCATAGCAGAAGTTGATTCACTGAAATACCCTCCATCTGATCCGATACTCTGATCTAAATCCTGAATTTGACTGTCATAGATAAGGTATTGGGGAATGTTTTTCCCTCCAAATCTTAAAGTAAACTCCTGGTCGTCCGCATATAGAAAGAAGTCCCTATTGGGCAAACCAATTTGCATGAGATTTTCCAATTTAGTGAAAAGTCCTCCATAAGGTCCCCATTTGACTTCGATTACCGGATAGTTGATCGTTTCGGAATCTGAATCTTTTTTTCTTAAAAGTCTACTCTTCAAAAATTCTTTTAAATCAAATCCGCAGAAGCTATTAAGTTTTGGGCCTTTGATGACACCTTTTGTCACTGCTTTCCGGTCTTCTTCCCAAGAATCCCCTCGGTAACAATATAATACTGGACTTTTGTCGCCTTTTGTCAACTGTTTTTCAGCTTTTATCAATGCGTTGAGAGCTCCTTTTTGAGGAAGATTATCATCATCGAGAAACCAAAAAAATCGATTCTCCCCTAGTCCATAAGCAAATTGTAGAATCTGATAGTAAGCACCTGAGGATCCAGCATTTTCTGAATTGTAGAATACTTTCAATCGCGTATCAGATTCTTCCAACTTTTTCAACTGACTCTTGCTTCTGGGAAGGGAGTCATTATCTACTATCCAGATTTTGGATGAACCTTCCTTCATCACGCAACTTACAACCTGATTTAGCAAATCAAATCGATCTCCGTAGGTAACTATGACTGTTGTGACTTCCATTTACTGAGGACTGGATATACTAGTCAAACCTCTTGAATAGAAGAAACAGAGTAGAATAAGATATAAAAAATAAACCTTATGGGAAAGGGATTTTCCCTTTTCAAAAGCTCTAAAATTCTTCAAATAGAAGGAAATTACTCGAAATAAACTTTTACCAGACAACACTTGATTAAAGAAATCAAGCAGTCCACTCATTTTCCTAGATTCTAATTTAAGCCTTTCACGTACCAGCTGAGCAAACTGCTGTTCCTTCAAAAGGAAGGATCGAAACGCATCAAACTGATAATTTACAGGCTTGCCTTGCAGGAGCTTTCCTATTTTTTTGAAAGGGGAAACAGTAGACTGGAGAGCTCCGATATTATTATTAATATGCTGTCTATAGTCTGTAAGCGGTTCTTTAAGATACTTAAGACCTCCTTTGGAATAGGCTAATACGCCGAGCCATTTGTCATGAATGTGAAGCTGATCGGGGAAAGGTAATGCGATTTCCAGCAATTCCCTTTTGAATAAACACGTGCAACCCGTCACAAAACCATTCAATAACGCTTCAGTCATACTTTGGGGAATAGCCATCTTGCGGGCAGATTTTTCAAATGAAAGAGCTATCTCTACCCCCTTATCATCGATCAATCTCGCATCCGAATGGATTAAAAGATATTCTCCTATCTCCTGAGTTAACTGTTCCAATTTAGAAACAGCCCATATATCATCTTGGTCTGCCAAAGCAATTAGTTCTCCTTTAGCTTCCTGAATAGCCCTTTCAAAATTCCTGACATAACCGCAATTTGATACATTTCGGAAAAATTTCAGTTTTCCTTGATTTTGGTATTCTTCCAAAATCTTGACTGTATCATCTGTAGAGCAATCGTCAAAAATAATAAATTCGATCGATGAATAAGATTGAGAAAGAATACTTTCGACTTGCTCCTGAAGATATTGTGCCCCGTTGTACGTTGCCATCACGACAGAAACCAGCGGTTTAGACATTTCTTCGTTGTCGAATTTTTTTGGAGACAAATCGTAAAAAACTTATATTAATCAGGAGCTTAATCATTTTCCTATTGTATTTTTTAGTATCAAACTCCTTGAGTAATCGTACATTAAAAAGGTATACAGGGAAGAATGCATCATTATACGAATTAGCAGTAGCAAAAGTCATTTCATTTTCGAGAAGTTTGATAGAATCTCTTAGTATTTGCTCACGCTTGACTTTAGAAGCATTGCCATCATGCCAGCGATAGGAAGCTACCGTCTGATCCACGAAGCAAAAACTGAAATTTTTGGAAAGCTTTAACCACATCTCCCAATCTTCAACCGTATTTCCAGAAGTCCACCCTCCCACTTCACGAATACTGGAAGTTCGTACTAGCATAGACATCGCCGGTAAATAATTCCCGGCAAGTAAAGACGGGTACGTTCCAAAGTATGCCGGATCTTTAAAGTCAAACTTTCTACCAAAAGTATAATGATCCAAAAAAAGTGGGGTTTCGGTAATGACTAAGCCCTTGGTATCCTTTATTTCGAGGGAAATCTCTTTCCCTTCCGAGTCTATAAATTTTGCATTACCAAAAGCCGCAGCAAAAGATGCGCCTTTTTCCTCGAGGGCTGCTACCAGAAGCCTGATTTTATCAATAGCCAAAATATCATCTGAGGCAATTGCAGAAAAATACTCTCCTTCAGCCCACTCAAGCCCTTGATTGAGGGTGTTGGTCAACCCCCTGTTATCTCTGTTAATATATTCAAGTCTTTTAAATCGGTCCGGACATTTTGCTAACCAGTTTTGGATTCTTGAATGAGTTTGATCGGTTGAACCATCATTGATAATAATCAATTCAATTTGCGGATAAGTCTGCTGGAAAATACTTTCCAAACAGATTTCCACGTAGTTCTCATGATTAAAGGCCGGAACAATAATGCTTACAAGCTTATCTGATTTCAATGGATTATTTTGTGGTTTCAATTAACCTCTATTTAAGTTAGGGAAATCGATCTGAGATTTTCTGTTTTACTTTTTGAAGCAAATCCGTGGATTTATCCAACTCTACAAATGTATAAATTGAAGCTAGTATACAAACAAAAGAGCCAATTCCATATTGAAAAATCGGCCTTTCCAATAAATAAAAGCAAGCCATACATACAGCTATTAAAAAAGAGAGAATGAGGAATTTTCGAAGAATCTTTAATTCAAATTCATAGCTATACCTCCATCTGCTAACCACTATCACTTGAGCAGCATAAAGTACATAGCCAATTAAAAAAGAGATCCCAAGTCCTTTAAGTCCAAAGAAATAATAGCCTGCCAAATTAATTATCAGTTGATAACCTATAGCAATCAGTTCATTGGCAAAGAAAAATCTAGAATTCCCTTTCGCTAAAATAATATAACCTAAACACCACCCAATCCCTTTAAAAAGCATCCCTGTGCCTGACCAAAGCAACATTTCATTGATTGGTCTAAAGGCTTCTGAATACAGGATAACAATGATAGGATTGATGAATATGATAAACCAACAAAGAATCGGGCCCAATAACAAGACTGCAATTTCTAATTGCTGATTTGCTACTAAGGAGAATCCCTTTACCTCTGCAATCACACTGGAAAGTCTAGGGAAGTAATCTGTAGCCATTGCTGTAAAAACCAAGCCTACGTAAGTATTAATGATCGCAAATCCGGCATTATATAAACCTACATCCTCTAGGGTGCCGACATTATTAATAAAAATTCGAAGCAAATATGCTGAAGCTAATGTGAGCAAACCCGACAATCCTATGAAGAAGCCTAATTTAAGCATTCCCTTTCCTTCCGAAAGGCTTTCACTCAGACCAACCCTTACTCGGAGGTAAAAAACTCTTTTGGAAAAATAAAGAGAAATCAAAAAGCTAGAGAGCGAGATCAAGATCAGTGCCGGTACAATCCCTTTTTCTCCCAAAAAATAATACAAAGGCACCGTAATCAGCACGGAGGCTATCGAATTCATGATATAAATTAGCGCCAAAAGAGAGATTCTTCGCATGCCCTGAATCAATACCATTCTTGCAGCGAGCAGTTGATTCAAAAGCAAGGTGATCGATAAAGCCACAAATCCCCAGGTAAAATCTGAATTACCAAAAATCCATTTGCTCAAAAAAGGAGACAAAATTATCAACACTACCAATCCTAAAAAACCTGTAATCCAAACGAGATTTTTGACAATACTGATCGTCCTACCTGTCTTGAATTCATTTTGCTCACTACCCACTTCAGCAAGACTTCGTACCCCTGCCGTTGAAATCCCAAAATTTGTCGCCGCACCAAAAAAGTCAATGGTAGAACTGAATAAACCCACTATGCCCATTCCTGCCGGTCCTAGTAATACTGCGGCGAACTTAGTTCTGATAATACTAAAAACAATAGTTACCAATTGAACACCGCCAAAGAGCGAGGTAGCTTTTAATATTTGGGCGAATCCTTTTTTATTTTCCTCTTCCAAACCTTAGCTAAAAAAGGACTTAATCTGATCTGAGATAAAATCTATCTGATCAAAATCCATTCCGGGCCATATAGGCAAACTAAGACTGGTTTGAGCCAACTCTTCGGCAATCGGAAAATCTCCTTTTTTATACCCCAAGTGTTCATAAGCTTTTTGCAAATGGGGAGGAATTGGGTAATGAATTATGATTCCAATTCCTTTTTCTTGAAGATATGCCTGAAGCTCATCGCGCCGCACAGTCCGGATCACAAATAGGTGGTAAACATGGGTCGCATCTGGATGAACCGCTGGCAATATTACTTGATCACAAGAAGATAATTGCTCTCTATAGCGGTCAGCTATCCTCTGCCGTTTTTCGGTCCATGTGTTGAGATAGGTTAGTTTGACTGACAGAAAGGCAGCTTGAAGTTCATCCATGCGCATATTATGCCCGATCACTTCGTAGGTATATTTTTGCTGGCTTCCGTAATTCCTAAGCATTTTGGCTTTGCCCGCCAAGGAATTATCTTGAGTCGTGATTGCTCCGGCATCCCCTAATGCTCCAAGATTTTTACCGGGGTAAAAGCTGGTTGCGTTGATTTCTCCAAAGGTTCCAGTCATTCGACCACGATAACGTGCACCATGAGCCTGAGCATTATCTTCGATTACTTTTAATCCAAATCGACGGGCAATCGATACTATTTCATCCATCTGGCATACTTGCCCATATAGATGTACAGGGATAATTGCCTTTGTTTTTAGAGTAATGGCTGCTTCGAGTTTAGTGGGATCCAAAAGATATGTGCTTACATTCGGCTCCACAAAAATGGGAGTTGCGCCGGTATAGGAGACTGCTAAAACAGTGGCAATAAAAGTATTGGAAGGCATGATCACCTCATCTCCTGCTTTTATATCAAGTACCTTTAGCGAAAGATAGATAGCATCAAGTCCATTACTGACCCCTATGGTATGTTTAATTTGATTGTATTCCGAATAGGCTTTTTCAAACTGTGTCAATCGATCCCCCAAGACATACCAATAGCTATCGTAGAAATTTTCGAATGCAGCCACCATCTCAGTTCGGATAGCAGAATGCATTGATTCAAAGTTAAGAAATGGGATTTTCATCTAATATAGTCCTCTTTTAGAAGCAAGATGTAGAGTCTCAAATTGATTAATTATCGCTACTAGTTTAGTGCTTTCAGGAAAAACGTTTTCTAGAACATACGCTTCTATTTCGGACTCGAATTTTTCAAATCCATATTTATGGATTGCATAGGTATTCACTGAGATCGATTTTCCAGGGATATACCTAGAGAAGGGTTTTACATTTTTGATGACGGCAGCATTGGTGGCAACAATTGAATAATGCCCAATAATGCTATTCTGATGGATAGAAGCACCCATTCCAATATTACAACAAGTCAATAATTGGCTAATTCCACCTACCACTACATTAGGTGCCAAAGTTACCCCATCATGGAGAATAGCGTCATGGGGCACATGAGCTCCATGCATCAAAAAACTATCATTGCTTATTAGTGTGATATTTCCATAGCAAGGTTTTTGAACCGCTACATGTTCTCGGATGATATTATTATTGCCGATTTTGATTAATTTATTGGAAGAATCATATCGAGGATCTTTCGTGTCTTCGCCCGGAGTACCAATTACTACTTGTGGACCTATCCAATTATTGTCCCCTATCTCTAGAGGACCATAAAGAATTGAGTAGGGTAATATCTCATTGTTTTCTCCCAGTTTGACATCACCATCAATAATGACAGTCGGATGAATTTTATTCATGGTTTTTATAGTTTAAAAACTCTTGATAATCTCTTATGTAATCATCTTGATTGTATAATTCAGAAGCTAGGACTAGACAAATAGACCCAGAAGAAAAATTATTTAATTCCCTCCAAATACCTGGCGGCATCAAGATCCCTTGGTAAGGTCTATTCAAATTAAACGTTCGTGAATTTGTACCGTCATCAACTACTAGATCAAAACTACCACTAGCTGCCACAATCAATTGATGTAACTCCCGATGGCCATGTCCACCTCTAGCTTCTCCTCCTGGAACATCATATAAATAATAGACTCGTTTGATTTCAAAAGGAATTTCTTGCAGATTGTTAATCGCTGTAATGTTACCTTTCTCAGTATGATTTTTGGGAAGCAAAATGCTTGTACAGTCAAATACAGTTTTATTTCTCATTTCAAAAATGATTGGTATTCCTCGAATTCTCTGATGTAGTCTTCGGAATTGAAAGTATAACTAGATAAATGTAAGCTTAATGCATTGGTCGAAAAATTCTCCATATGCCTCCAAGTCAAGGGAGGTAAGTAAAGACCATAATAGGGACGATTAAGAGAGTATTTTTCAATTTCTCCATCTGACCTTGTTATGACGACATCAAAACTCCCACTTAATGCTATAATAATTTCTTGCTGATTTTTGTACGCATGCGCTCCCCTAATCTCGCCACCAGGCACATCGTAGGTCCAAAACACCCTTTCAATCGTAAATGGAAGTTGGTCATGGTTTTGGATAAAAGTCAGATTGCCTCTTCTATCATCAATTTTTGAAAAATTAATTATTGAGACCACGCTCGGATTAAACTTATTCTCAGTCAATGCTTTCCCAGTCTTTTTTCAAGTTAAACATAATCATAGTTACAGCCACATATCCTACTGCCACTACTACACCCAATACAATAAAAATGAGTAATATTTTAGGACGATTTGGACTCGATTTCTGTACGGGTATTGATACTTCCTGAATAATAGCGAAAACGGGAGTATCCTTTGAAACCTGTAACTTAGCTTGCTCAAGCTGCTTGGCTAACTCTGTATATATGCTGAAAGAAAAATTATATTCTGCTTCAAGTCGATCTTGTTGATTCAACAATGAAGCAGAAACAATATTTTGATTTCTATCCTTAAAGCCAGCAAGTCGAGATTGGACCTCATTAAATTCGGTTTTTTTCTCTTGATACTGAGCTTCGGTAAATTTTAACTGCTCCTTTGCATTTTTTATTTTATAGGCAATAATTTCATCTTGAAGTAAACTTTCAGCAGATTGGGCCATTTGTGCAGCCATTAGTGGATCAGGCATTGCAAAAGTCAATTGTACTACCCCTTCTTTTTCCATACTTACTACAGAAAGCTGTCCATCCATTCTTGCAAATAATTCAAACTCTTCATAGGAAATCTGATCGAAGTTATTTTCTCCAGCCGAATTTTTTTCATTTCTTATGATTGGAGGAGCACTTCTTAAAGATTTTATAATTTCACCTGGTAAACCAATAGTGTATTTAATTAATAATTCTAGGATGTTTGGTTGATATAACTTTTCATAATACTCTGCATAAGTCACTTTTCCTCCGTTCTCTACAAGATTTATTTTACTCTGAGCCAGCCTTTTCTTAAACCTAATGGACGAAATAAATTGAGGATATAGTGAGGGAGATATTTCAGTACCATTTGATAAACTTCCGATATTAATTCCTGCTAAAGATGCTAAGCCTCCTAATGATGAACCCTGAGAGTCCTGTTGAGATGTTTGAGGAATAAATAATGATTTCGCGTTATACATTTTCTTTGAAGTCAAAGCAATAAAAACCCCTAGAACGAAGAAAACAGCTAAAATTGATAAAACAGCTCGCTTTTTATCCCAGATCTCTCTAAAGAAATAGATCATATTAATACCACTATTTTTTTCCTTCATTTTTTTTTAATTAGTAAACTCAAAATCTTCTTCAAACAGAGTTATTTAAGTCTTTAAAGTGATCTTTTTTTGATCATATAATCTTATTATTTCTACTAAATTTAATGAACTAATTTAATAAGGATCATAGCAAGAGTTATTGAGAACTCAAAGACTCTACACTTACTTAACTTTAACTATTAAATAATACCTATTATAACTAATTTATATTTAAAAGTACATCAAAAGCTAATTGTTTAGAACAGAAAAATAGTTTCAAAAAAATTAAGAACTCATATAAAATTGACCATCCAATGTAAGTTTAATTCGATGGTCAATTTCTTGAAAAAACAAGATATACAATTCTGTTTTCGAGTCTTTATGAATTGCTATTTCGTCCCAATCCCATAATGCTCAAAGCCCAAAGTTTTCAAATAGCTCTTCTCATAGATATTTCGACCGTCAAAAATCACCTTATTCTTTAATAGCTTTCCTACTACATCCCAACTTGGAATTCGGAATTCTGACCATTCAGTCACTAATAATAGTGCATCAGCATCTACTAAAGCCTCATATGCATCATTGCAGTAAGTCACTTTGTCGAAAATATAATGTTGCCTAGCTTCTTCCATTGCAACAGGATCGTAGGCTTTTACCTTAGCACCAGCAGCTATCAGCTCATCAATAATTATCCCAGCAGGAGCTTCTCGCATATCATCTGTATTTGGTTTGAAACTCAACCCCCACATCGCAAAGATTTTCCCAGACAAGTCATTTCCAAAATGTGATTTAACTTTTGCTGCCAAAACATGTTTTTGAGCATCATTTACTTCCTCTACTGCCTGTAATACTTTGAGATCATAGCCATATTGCTTCGCAGTTTTGATAATCGCTTTCACATCTTTTGGAAAGCAAGATCCACCATAGCCTACCCCTGGGTATATAAATTTATTGCCGATCCGAGGATCAGAACCTATTCCTTTTCTTACCATGTTGGCATCTGCACCGACTAATTCGCACAAATTTGCAATATCATTCATAAATGAAATCTTTGTCGCTAACATTGCATTTGCTGTATATTTGGTCATTTCAGCCGAAGGAATATCCATGTAGATAATTCGTTCTCCACTGAGTTGGAATGGCTTATAGAGGCGTCTCATAATCTCCTCAGCACGCTCATCATCTACCCCGATCACGATTCGATCAGGTTTAAGGAAATCTTCAACCGCTGCACCTTCTTTTAAAAATTCAGGGTTAGATGCAACAGCAAATGGCAAATCTGAATTTCGCTTTTCTAATGCTTCTTTCAGTGCTGCTCGAACCTTTTCTCCGGTGGTCACCGGAACCGTACTCTTGGTAGCTACTACAATATAATCGGTCATTTTAGTGCCAATCTCGTCCGCTACTGCAAGTACATATTTCAAATCAGCGGAGCCATCTTCACCTGGAGGGGTACCTACAGCAATAAAAGCTACAGAAGCTCCCTGAATAGCTTCTCCTAAATCTGTGCTAAACTTAAGTCTTCCACTCTTGAAGTTTCTTACCACTAATTCTTCCAATCCTGGTTCGTAGATCGGCATAATGCCATTTTTCAGTTTTTCGATCTTTTTCTGATCGATATCTACGCAAGTGACTTCGATTCCGACATCTGCAAAACATGCTCCCGAAACTAATCCCACGTACCCTGTTCCTACAACTGCTATTTTCATCTAATAAAATTTTGAATTATGGAGTTTGATTTACTACTGTATTGATCAAGATTCCAAGCGTAGCGACTGTTGATGCTATTCCTAACCATGCCGCTGCAGAAAGCTTTTCCTTTTGAGGTTTTTTAGGCACAACTATTTCGGCTCCTGGCTCAAGATTTGGATAAAAATTTAGTCCCAAGAAACTATGTGTACGCTTGGCATCTCCGTTTGCATAAATTACATAAGATTTGGATCTTCTTGCTTCTTCAGTGAATCCACCTGCTTTGGAAATATAAGACCTGAAACCCTTGGAATCGAGATACCTAGCTGTGGTAGGAAGTAGCACTTCTCCTATCATTCGCACAGTTTGAAGTTGCTTTGGAATTTTGAGAATATCTCCTTCAAAAAGAATAAGATCTGCATCTGAACCCGGATTTTTCAGAATATATTCTAAATCAATTCCTATCATGTCTTGTTCCTTACCTCTGTTTTGAAAGAAAGTAGCATTACTGTTCAGTGAATCAATTTCTGAATCCATCTCAAAATTACTTTTACCTTCCTTTTTCTCATTTTCTCTATTTTCTTCTATTGCATCAAGCTTTTCATTCAATCGTTGAAATAAGATTGACTCAGCCTCGTTTTGACTTCTATTTTTCTTAGGATCTAAGTTGTCTTTGATTTCTTTCATCATCCTCTCAATCATTCGTCCCTCAGTCATTCCTTCATAGTAAACTGTACGCCTGATTAGAGAAGCTCCTTTAGGATAGGCAAATTGTGAAAGCCCTCCTGCTCTAATCACCATATCGGAGATTTTTTCATTGGCATTTGCCATTGCGAAGTAACCCGGATAGACTACTTCACCTGTAATTGAAATCAACTGTTCGCGCTCAAAACCTGGACTTCTACGAATAAATACATGATCAAATGCTTTCAAAGGTTGTCTCTTCTCTTCTTCCGAAAGTTCGAGATTGGAGTCTATTATCAGTGTAGAAATTTCGGCAAGTCTCCCCGAATTCTCATCTCTCACTCTTCTTGCTACTTCAATGGATGAGTTCGTAGCAGACTCAAGTAAACCTCCGGATCGAAGGATCAAATCACCAATAGTCATTCCAGAAGCAAATGGATAAGTTCCTGGAGATCCTATTTCACCAGAAATTTTCACATAATAAGCTTCTTGGATGTCATACCTGCTTGGGATAAAAACAAGATCTTCATTCTTAAGTATTACATCGGCTACTGATCCATCCAGAATCCCTTTAAGATCTAGAGATTCCGCTGCCAATGTCAGATCCTCACTAGTTCTGTATAGAGTTGCTCTAGTAACAAATGCCTCAGGTTTTAATCCGTCCGCTTTTCCGATAAGGCCTTTAACAGTTAGATTTCCATCTCCTAAAGAATATTCTCCAGCGCGGTTGACTGCTCCTGTAATTTGGACACGGTTAGAAAATCTTTCCAAAGCTTCCCCGATTAAAATCTCATCCCCATCTTTCAATGAAAATGAACTGAATTGCTCAGAAGAAACGTCTATCACCTTCCGCTGATTATTTTCTATTCTTCGAATCGTAACCCTATCCTTATAAGCCAAGCTGGTGAAACCTCCAGTAAAGATGTAAAGATCGTCTAGATATTCGCCCTGCTTTACCTCAAATAAACCCTCTCTTCTGACAGGGCCTGATATCTCCACCCTTGTTTGAACAGGCGGCACGATGATCACATCATTATCCTGAAGTGTGATATTAGATGATTGATCTCCTTTCGAGAGGAATTCATAAATATCTACCGATGAGATTAGACGGTTATCCCTATATACCTGAATATTCCTGAAAGCGCCATTTTCATTAGGACCACCAGCAGCATATAAGCCGTTAAAAACAGTCGCAAATGAGGGTAAAATATAGGTACCAGGTTTTGTCAATTCCCCCACCATAGTAACTTTGATCGATCTTATATTTCCTAATCTGATTTGTAAAAATGTATTTGGATCCGATCCTGCCAAGCCGGAATAGATACGACTCATATTTGTCTTCAACCTTGCCAAAGTTGCCTCTATCGTTGCTCCTCCTACTTGGACTGGACCAACATTCGGAACAAAAACCCTTCCCTCCGGCGTCACTGTCAAATCATAGGATTGCTGCGAAGCCCCATAGATATCAATCAGTAACTGATCTCCGGCTCCAATCACATAGGATTGCGGAGTGGGTATATTCAAGCTGGGGCTGAAATCAAGATCTTGATTATGAAAGAGCTTGAAACCAAAAATCTTCTTCTGAGTGGGGGTCAGATCATAATAAGGATCTGCCATTCGAATGGAATCAAACATATCTTCTCCTTGCTTATCCTGAAATTTTCTCGAACCGCCACCAGCATCCTTTGAGTTTGAGTTGTTACTCAATGAGTTCTGTAGCAAATTGATTCGTTCGCGTAATTTGGCTGCTTCAGAAGCAGGCATGCCTCGCTCTCTGGCTAGTGTTTCAAATTGATTTGGACTCAGCCCACTAGCTTCTGCTTTCTTCATCAACTGCTCTATTTGAGCGTCGGAGAGATTATCTACTTTAAGATTTTGTATATCTGAAAGACTTTGCCCTTGAAGGGAAAATACGATCAATACAAAAAAAGTGATCAGAATAGATCTAAAGCTGATATTGTAAGAGTTATTATTTTTCAATTTCTTTAATTTCGTGTTCAATCAGTGTTAGTAAAAAGATTCAAAGACTAATTTCTAATTTTTATTTGAGAATCAAAGGGGCCTAATACAGCTTCGCCCTCTCAGTCACAAAAAGTGCCTAGCTTAAAAACTAAGAAATCAACAAAAATCAGTTACCTAATTCTTTGTCGAATAAAATCAACCCTGGAGAAGGCATTCGCTTATCCAGCAAAGTCAACACCACTTTTCGCTCAATCATCTGCTCAATTTTAGCTGAGAGATTGATTATGTAATCTTCATTTAAAGTATCTCCTGTTATTAACACCTCAATTTTGCCTGAGTCTATCCCTTTGGCTATATCGCCAATTAAAATTACCTGGCTGACCTCTCCCATTCTATCCAAAATCTGTTCTAGGAGTTTATCTAGACCGAGGTACTTTCTAATGATTTCTTGGATGTTTGAAAAGAAAGGGTGAGCAACATTGGCTTGGTACTCAATTTTATTTTTGTCCGTCTTTTTTGTGAGAATCCCAGCTTGGGATAGGTTATTTAATTCTTTGCGAATTGAATTAGTAGACTCACCAAATTCATCAGCCAATCCTCGGAGATGGCTATGTGTTTTTGAGTTCACAAAAAACTTAATAAGCAACCTCAACCTAGTTTTTGAGGTGATTAAGGATTCCAGCATGAAAAATATTTTCAGTAACGAGTAACAAATGTACTCATTTCGATGAATTCGTAAAACAAAAATAGTCCTTTCGACTAAAAAGGGCCATTTTTAAAATTACGCCTAATTATTAGCCCCGATACAGGTTATCTGGTTCTTTGCTAAATAAGTTTCGGAACAAACTTCCTGTCAATCCACTAAAGCCCCCAAGAAGTAACCCGATGATGGCCGTCACACCTACCACGGTCATTCCAGAACCCAGCCCCATCAGCTCCCCTATTTTGTTGGGAAGTGAACTCCCTGTACTAGTACTGATGAAAATAGCCTGTCCAAGCCAAGCAAACCCCATCCCCAAACCACCGGCAAGAAAACCTTGAAAGCCGCTTAAGCCTAAAAGTCCAGATCCAACACCTATCAATATCATAATGACCCAATAGGGGAAGAAGGGATTTAAGAAAACCACAATACCGAGGGTGATTAGAATAAATAATATAAATCTCATCGTGTTTACTTTAAAATCGTTTGAAACAATACCCCTTCGGACTGCTCTTTGCTTCGAAGGTTGAAATTGAGATACTCTCCATTGGCCCAAATAGGGATAAAATTACTATAAAATTTACTTCCTGGATTTCCTGATTGCCCACCAGGATAAATCCCAAATGCGTTGATCTCATCGCCCATTTCTACGACCATTCTCCAGCTTGCTCCACTTCGCTCACTCGTTGCATTGATCATTCCTCTTCCTCCACCGGTATAAATATTTTTTACCGAAAATGAAGCGAATTGAGGGACTAAATGTTGAATACTCGTTTTCTTATAATTTGCCCAAGAATAGTCTCCTTCAGAACTTTCCCATTCTTGTATTGAAGAAAGGAACTCTTTGAAACCTTGTTCGACATGATCCCCAGCCATTTCCTGAGTTGGAGTGTTATCAAGATCAAAAACTAGATCTTGCGGGCTATTAGCCATTAATAAAACCGTTTGATAATTGTTAGGCCTTACCACTGGCGCTCCAAAATCAGCCCATTTTCGCCATATTTTATCGTAGGTTTTTTCCCACCAGATGTAAAATAAAGTCGGTGCCTTTTGATTAGGATCGGCATAAAAATCCCAACTCTTCAATTGGTCTAAGTATTTTGTAGCAATTGGATCACTATCAAACTCATTCCCTAAAAGTCCGATCATCACTGGCAAGGCCTCTTTGGCATGAAGGTAAAAATCGTCAAACTGCAAGGCTTTCATATCATCTACAGTGATTTGGCTCATCGCAGCGAGCTGTTGATTCAATCGTCTATTTCGATAATGTTCGTAACTATTATCGAATACATAATATGGGTAAGATGGATCTACAGGATGCTGATTAGCTGAGGAGACAAAACCACGCTCCGGATTTAGAGTAGATGGATTTTGATCATTTGGAATAAATCCCTGCCACTCAGTTCTTGGATCGGATCCATCCATAAAGAACTTTCCTTGCTCTTTCCATTTTAAAGGAAATTTTCCCTGAATTCGCATGGCGATATCACCAGATTTAGAGGCAAATACAAAGTTCTGTGCTGGCGCAGTATAGGAATTTAAAGCCAAATTATAATCGTCAAAATTCTTGGCCTTATTCATCAAAATGAAAGTTTTCTGCTCGTTAGAACCTTCATGAACTGTCCATTTCAAAGCAAAATTGACGTCTTGGCGCTCAGCTTTAAACGTCCTATCATATACCACGGGACCATAATGTGTATAAACCACCGTATCTAAATAAGTCAGTTCTCCTTTAATTTTTATCTCCTCAATACGGAAGTCTGTTTGACGCCATTCATCTCCGTATTTGTAAGCCTTTCTACTTTTATCTTGAAAAGTGATTTTGTACCAATCTCTCGCATCCTTAGTAGCATTCGTTACGCCCCATGCAATATTTTGATTGAATCCGGAGATTACACCTAATGCTCCTGGTAAAGTTGCTCCTTTCACCGAGTGTTCTGGAGTCGTCAGCTGCATGGAATACCAAAGCGACGGTAAATTCAAACTAAGGTGCGGATCATTCGCTAAAATCGGGTTTCCACTTTTAGTCTTTGAGCCAGAAACTGCCCAGTTATTCGAGCCTGTTCCCTTCTCAGGTTGTGGAAGAGGATCTATGGCCAAAAGGTTATTTGGAAAAGGTATGCTGTCAGGTTTCACCACAAAAAGTGCCGTAAAATCCCAAATTCGATTAGCCTCGATCACTGGGTCATTTTCTAAAGGGAACTCTGGATACAACTTATCGAGCATTTCTTGGCCCAGGATTTTTCTCAGATTAGAATATTCCAAATCTCGATCACCAACAAGCATATCTGACATATACTTTAGCAAAAGCAACGATTTATAAACCGTCCATTGTTCTGGTCTATAATTAAGAATCTTATATTCTACTGGCACTTGTCCTAGACTCAGCTGTTCAATGTATTCATTGACTCCCGCTGCGTAAGCTTTTGCTAATCGAAGTGTTTCTGGATCATTATCTTCTAAATATTTCTGTCCTAATTCGGCTCCGTATCCTAATCCTTTTCTTCGGGTCATTCGATCCAAATCGAGCGCAATAGGCCCTACAATTTCAGAAACTCTTCCGGCTGCGGCCATTGTCTGAAACTCCATTTGCCAAAGTCGATGCTTTGCTGTCACATATCCTTGTGCTCTATAAAGATCTTCCTCATTTTCTGCAAAAATATGAGGAATCAAATTTTCGTCATAGACCACTGTAACTGGAGCCGAAAGCCCATCCAATTGGAGTTCATCAGTAGCTAATTCATCTTCACTGAAGGAGTTTTGCCAGAAACCATGATTTGGGTCCAACAGTGGTGCTAGCGGAGGAACTGGTCCCAGCGGCTTAGAAACCGCTATCCCAAGCGCAATCGTAATTGCTAATGCAACTATAAATCCGAAATACTTCATTGGATTGATTTGTTGGTGATGATTGAATTTAATTTAATCCTATTTATTACAAACTGAAATGGTGACTTAGTGGAATTCGATCAAAAAAATCCTCAAATTCATATTTGGGGTATATTATTATTATAGTCTTATTAATTCATAGTGATCGGTAGCATTAACTTTTCCCATCTGATCACTAGACCAGGACTTTCAATATCCATTGTTAATCTTTCTTGAGCGTTAGCTTCCCAACTAGGTGTAACTTCTACTCTCAAAACATCATTTTTTTCATCATACTGGAAATGACCGTGTTCTAAATCCCATTCTGAATTGAAAATCACAGTCCAAGAACCAGATTCTTTTGGAATAGTGAATAAGGAATATTTCCCGGCAGGCAAGCTTTTTCCTTCTACCATAATATCTGAAGCCAGATCTATGTAGGAGGCTTCATTAGCTCCTGTTCTCCAAACAATATTATATGGAACTAAATCTCCCCAAAGGATTCTACCTTTCAAAGCGGGCGAACCGTAATGAACTCTAAAGGCTTTTCCTGAAATTTCACCTTCTCTGATTTCAATTGGGCTAGGACGCACATCGGTTGATTCCTCTATAGTATCAGACTCAATAGTTTCTGCACTTTCGGTTGTTTTCGTTGAGCATGAAAACAACACAACTAAAAGACCAGCAGTAAAAAGGGGGTATTTGATCTTCATAGTGATTTGAATTAGATGTGAAATAACACTTATTCGATTAATCATCAAAATTCAGACCTTTATTTCCCATCGGAAAAAGAACTTACTGCATAAAAAACAAAAATCATACATTTACGCGTTGAACATTAACCTCGAAGTCAGTAACAAATCTTAAATCCCCTTCTAATCTGCATACACTCAAAATGAACTCTTCTCATAATTCTTTAATATTCTTCAGCTAAATGCGATTTATAAGCTGGTTAGTTTTTATAGTATCAATTTTACTCTATTCAAGTGTTTTTGTATCGCCAGAGTATTTTATTTATGTGGGACTTCTCCCCTTTTTTATTCCTATTATTTTGATTGTAAATTTTTTGTTATTTGGAATACTGGCCATTGCATGGCGTAAAATCGCCTTTTTACCCCTTTTTACGCTTCTATTAGGTTTCAAATTTGTCCTGATAACATTTCAATTTCATTCGATAAATGAAAATTCAAAAGGACTTAGCGTGTTGAGCTATAATGCCCACCTATTTGATTACAAAAGCAGAACAGAAGGAAAATTTGACACAAATGTCTACACTTGGCTACAGGATCATCCTGCAGATGTGAAGGTTTTCCAGGAATTTTATCAGGATTATACCACCGCTTCTAGAAATTCGGTAAAGCTTCTTGGGAAGGACCAGAACTTCCATGTCTACTATCAAATCATCGAAGGTAATCCTGAAAAACGATCCTATGGATTAGCAATTTTTTCACGTTATCCAATTGTAAATGAGGGAAAAGTATTTGACACAAAACGGACAAATGGGGCAATTTTTGCCGACATTTTGGTCAATGATGATACTATCCGGATCTATAATGCCCATTTGGAATCAATGAAAATTGACTCTGACGGTTTGGAAAACATTGAAGGAGTCAAAGAAAACTATCGGCAAACGCTTAGGAAACTTCACCGTGGGAGCCTCGCGAGAAGCAAGCAGCTAAAAGTCCTAGTCGAACATTACACCAATAGTCCACATCCGAATATTTTGATGGGTGATCTGAATGAAATCCCTTATTCCTATACTTACTTCAAATTGAACGAGCAGTTACAAAATGCATTCGAAGAGGCCGGAAGAGGTTTTGGATTCACATACAATCGGATTCTTTTCTTCTTAAGAATTGACCACATTTTCTCGAGTCCTGAGTTGGAACCCATCCAATTCAAAACCCATCGAGAGGTAGACTATTCAGACCATTATCCTGTTTCGGCTATTTTTACTTGGGAAGGTCTGGAGCTTTAACCAATCGCTTTTTAAACTTTTGATCCCATTTTTTCTTCATGGGTAAAAGCAAAATTGGAAGCAGAAACAAATCAGCGAGTAAAGCAAAAATAAGAGCAGATGCGATCAATAATCCCGTGAAATGAGTCACCCCAAACTGACTGAAAATCAATATCCCAAAGCCTGCAACCAAAATCACTGTGGTCTGCATTATTGCCTGCCCAGTTTCTAAAAAAGTTCGCTTTAATCCGTAAATTAGATTTTTTCCACTCATCAGTTCTTTTCGAAGACGAGTCATAAAATGAATACTATCGTCTACGGCAATCCCAAAAGCAACTGTGAAAAGAATGGCCGTGGTGAGCTTGAAATCAATACCCAGCAGATACATTAAACCCAACATCCAAATCAGAGGGATCAAATTTGGGATCAATAAAATGAAGGCAATTCGCCAAGACCGGAATAAGAACCCAGCAATAATCCCCACGAAAATGAAAGCCATCCCAAGTCCTTTTGCCATCTGCCAAGTGACCGATTGATGGCCTTTATCAATCAAAAAGGCAGTACCAGTCCATCTAATTTGCAAAAGAGCCGGATCTATTTCCCGGTTACTAAATTCTTTTAGCAAAGCTCTTTTCTTTGACATTTCTACGGTACCTAGATCAGAGGACCTAGAACTTAATCGCCCGGTTTTCAAATCTTCACTCAGGATTTTTGAACCAGTTTCTTTAAAAGCAGAATTCAAAAATCGCTGCATCCGCTGGTATTGACCCTTAGAGGGTAAAACGAAAGCTTGCGTATTTCCTTGATTTTGAGCTTGATTCAGCGTTTTTATGACTGTCAATGGTGAGATTATTTGTCCTCCATTAAATAATCGGCTCACTTCCCCCTCCAATTGGTCTATTTCACCCAACACTTCCAAATCCAACAGGTTTGAAGCTCCTGATCCAGAACTCAAGTGAATCTCCAATGGATTGGAACCACCAAACTGGGTATCAAAATAGGTGAAAGAGCGCTGAATGGGATGATCTTCGGGTAAGTTGTCCAATAGAAAGCCATTAATCCTGAGCTGAGTGCCTAAGATTCCTGATAAAAGTGTCACTACTATAAAACTGATAGCGATCGTTTTTCTTTTTCTCAAAAGCCACAAAAACAAGCTGCTGAGATTGAGTGAATATTTCCGACCAATAAGCACTTCGGAAACTTTTATAGGAAAGAAAAAAAGCATCCCAGGAGTAATCAGAATCACTGCTACAAACATGACCAAAATCCCCAGACCTGTGGTCAATCCAAATTCCTTTAAAGCAGGAATAGAAGTGAAATAAAGAGAAAAAAAGCCAAGTGAAGTAGTTAAAATGGTGAGCCAAACTGGTACAAGAAGAGATTTGAATACTTCAGGAATTGCTTTATCCTTAGGTTCACCAGTTCTCAACTTCTTGATCAAATGATTGAAAAAATGAATCAGCGAACTCAACCCTACGATTAAGAAAATAGTGGGCTGCATGACCGACATCACATCCAAGGCTTTTCCTAAATATAAAATCAATCCAAAAGCCCAAACGACACCGATGATCAAGATCACGAAAGGAATAAATACTCCCCACCAGGTCCTGAAAATAAATGCTAACATAACTAACATTAAGAGGATTGAGCAACCGAAAAACAGGCCAAATTCCCGTTGCATCAAGTTTACAAAATCGCCTTGAGCTTGAATCTTTCCAGCTACTGCCTTAATCTCAAGATGAGATTCTAGGCTTAATTGATTAATCTTAAAATAGAGTTCGTCCCCATTTTCCTTGCTGATATTTTGTTCATTTTTAATCCATAACAATAGACTCTCTCCATTTTTTGAAACTAACTCAGAACCGAATTGCTTCAACACCACCTTTTCGCTTGCAAGAGTTTTTGAATCTGACCAATCCAAAACCTTAACTTTGCGCATCCCGAAAATACCAATTAGCGGTTTTTCGAGATTTAGAATGGAAATCACTGTATCTACCCGATCGAGCTTACCAATATCAAGTTGAAGATCCAGAGCCTCCGCCAAAAAAGAAGAATCTAGTAACTCCCCTTTCCCATTACTTACTGCGAGTAGCAAATAGTCGTTATCATTTTCAAATTTATTTCTGTACGCCTGATAGAATTCAAGATCATCGTCATTCTGAGGAAAAAACTGCTCAAAATCGTAATTAAATTGTGGTATCGGTCTGAAAATGAGAAGCAAAACACTCATCAGCCCCGCTATTCCAAGAAAAAAATAAGCTAGGGGTTTTTGAAACATTAGAATTTCGTAATTAAATTATAAGACAGATTTCACTTCAAGTATAGTAATAATGAGAGTCCTTTGTTCGATTTTGGTTCCATTATTTAGTCGAACTCCTTAACTTGCCTTCTCTAGAATAGCCAATAAATTTATGAAGCAGTACCACGATTTGATGCAAAAAATCCTTGACGAAGGGGTGAAAAAAGAAGACCGAACAGGGACAGGAACACTCAGTATTTTTGGACATCAGATTCGATTCGATCTGTCCGAAGGATTCCCAGTCGTGACTACCAAAAAAGTACACCTTAGATCTATTATCATTGAACTACTATGGTTTCTTCGCGGGGAATCCAATATTGCGTACTTAAATGAAAACAAAGTCTCAATTTGGGACGAGTGGGCAGATGAAAATGGTGATTTAGGCCCCGTCTATGGCTATCAATGGAGACACTGGCCTGATGGAAAAGGGGG
>JBLGAM010000039.1:0-25992 GCA_047612305.1 Planctomycetota bacterium
GGCGTAGGGATATCCACCAGCATCCGGAACTGGGAAATCAAGAGTTTCGCACCGCAAAAAAAGTAGCTGATCATCTCCGTTCTCTTGGATTGGAAGTCACCGAAGGTGTAGCCGTCACAGGAGTCATCGGCGTACTAAAGGGCGGAAAGCCAGGCCCAATGATTGCGCTCAGAGCCGATATGGATGCTTTGCCGGTTACAGAGCGGGTTGATCTTCCTTTTAAATCAACCGTTACCACCACTTACAATGATCAGCAAACTGGAGTCATGCATGCCTGCGGACACGACACACATGTTTCTATCTTAATGGGAGTCGCTGAGGTATTGGCAGGAATGAAGGACCAATTGCAAGGTTCAGTGAAATTCATTTTTCAGCCTGCTGAAGAAGGAGTGGTCGGATTGGAATCCTTTGGAGCAAAGCAAATGGTTCAGCTAGGTGTCATGAAGGACGTAGATGCAATTTTCGGTTTACATGTATGGTCTCAAATTGAAGCTGGAAAAATCGGGTACCGATCTGGCCCATTTATGGCCGCTGTAGATAATTTTAAAATCACTGTTAAAGGAACGCAAGCACACGGAGCTGCGCCTTGGTCCAGTGTGGACCCTATTGTAACCGCTGCTCAGATCATCACTGGCCTCCAAACTATACTTTCGAGAAATGTGAATATCACCGCCGCTCCGGCAGTAGTAACAGTAGGTGCAATTCAAGGTGGGATTCGGAATAACATTATCCCTGAGGAGGTAGAGATGATCGGAACCATCCGAACTTTCGGCGATGAGCAGCAGGAATTGGTCCATCGTCGGATTCGTGAGATAGCGACTCACATTGCAGAAAGTGCTGGCGCCATTGCCGATGTCCATATAGGAATAGGATATCCCGCCACTATCAATCCTCCAGATTTAACTTCCAGAGTAATGTCCTCCCTCGAAGCGGCTGCTGGAAAAGAAAATATCATTGCCATGGATCCAGTGACAGGAGCAGAAGATTTCAGCTTCTTCCAACGTGAAAAACCAGGATTCTTTTTCTTTCTAGGAGGAATGAAACCGGGTGGAGATCCAGTGACTACGCCTTCACATCACACCCCTGATTTTTTCATCGATGAAAGCGGGCTAATTCTCGGTGTAAAATCGTTGAGTTACTTAGTGGTAGATTATATGGGAATGAAGAAATAAAACTGTCCACAAACCATAGCCAACAGCAGTCTGAGGACTAAAGAAATCAAATATCCCCTCTGTTAAGTCTATTTCAAAATCGAATATTACCTTTGAGTGTTTAATGTCAATCTAAAGTCCCTGTGTATAAATCCATTCTCAAGCCGCTCTTTTTTCTCAAAAAACCAGAAGACGCACATCATTTCACATTTGATCTGACCAAGCTGGCTTTTAATCTTCCAATAATCAAATCATTGGTTAAGTCTTCTTTTAAGCTTGAAGATCCGAGATTGGAGCGTGAAGTATTTGGGCTGAAGTTCAAAAACCCGGTGGGACTTGCTGCTGGATTTGACAAAGACGCAAAACTAATCGACGAAATGGCAATGCTGGGTTTTGGGTTTATTGAAATTGGAACCCTTACTCCAAAACCACAGGAAGGAAATCCACAGCCGAGACTATTTCGACTTCCCGAAGATGAAAGTTTGATCAACCGAATGGGTTTCAATAACGGAGGTGTATTGGAAGCTGTCAAACGATTGAAAAAGCGAAAATCAGAAGTGATTATCGGAGGAAATATCGGTAAAAATAAAACAACTCCAAACGAGAATGCAGTTGATGATTACCTTTTCTGTCTAGAAGTACTGCATGACTACGTAGATTATTTCGTCGTAAATGTGAGTTCGCCAAACACTCCAAATCTCCGGGATTTACAGGAAAAAGAACCTTTGAAAGCCTTACTCCAAGCTGTTAAAGCTGCGAATGATCTCAAACCTAAACCTAAACCGATCCTTTTAAAAATCGCACCTGATTTGACTGATGGACAATTAGACGACATCGTTGAAATCGTAATAGAAACGAATATTGATGGGGTCATTGCTACCAACACGACTATAGATCGATCAGGTCTCAGTACCGATAAAAATGAAGTTGAAGCTATGGGTTCAGGTGGTGTCAGTGGGAAAGTACTTTCAAGCCGAAGCACTGAAGTCATCCGATATCTTTCTGAAAAATCTGGCAAGGCTTTTCCAATCATCGGAGTGGGTGGAATCTACTCTGCAGACGATGCTATCGAAAAATTAGAAGCTGGAGCCAGCTTAATTCAAGTGTACTCGGGCATGATTTATGAAGGACCTGGATTGATTAAAAAGATTAAGAAAGGATTATTGGCTTATTTTTCGAAATAAGTTGTCAATCTATTTCCATTAATCTTCACTTAAAATTGGATTTGAATCGCATACATGACCACCAATTCACCCAAAACTAACACTTTTCGTAAAAAAGGAGAAAGCTCCAAAAAACAAGACCCAAAACCAAAAGGGTCCGGTTTCTCCTTTGGAGGACTGAAGAGCAACAAGCTGGTCATGACTTTGGGAATCATCTTGATATCTGCTTCTGTCTTCTTGCTGGTAGCTTTTATCTCTTATTTGCTCAACGGCCCTACGGACCAAAGTTTAGTGATGAATAATCCGGATGAAGCCGTCCGAGAAACAGCAAAAGAAACGACCAACTGGCTGGGCTACCTGGGTGCCCAAGC
The DNA here is from genome assembly GCA_047612305.1 of Planctomycetota bacterium. Classification (GTDB taxonomy): domain Bacteria; phylum Bacteroidota; class Bacteroidia; order Cytophagales; family Cyclobacteriaceae; genus Algoriphagus. The sequence continues at coordinate 2,686 of JBLGAM010000039.1, forward strand.
CTCTAATTGGCTTATCTTCCGTTGGTTTGGTATTGCTGCGTTTTTGTTCCCCCCCTTTCTATTTTTTCTTGGCTTTCGCTGGACCTTTAAAATCTCTCTGGTGTCCCTCACGAGATATTCCACCTTCGCCCTATTCTTCACCTTCTGGTTGGGATTACTGACCGGATACGTGGTGATCTTGATTCAGGGGTATTCCTTTTGGAGCTTCCTTTCAGGAGGTTTTGGCTACGAGTTGGCAAAGCTTTCGGCTGATTTTCTAAGCTGGGGGACTTTCATTCTTCTCGGTGGATCCCTATTGATCTTTGTGATCTTCTATTTTGATATTGATAAGCTGGAATGGTTTAGTGCAAAAAATGTTGACGAAATCGACTCAGAAGCTCATCTTGATACGCCAAGTCCAGTTAAAAATCCATTCTTGGACGAAGATGAACTGGATGAATTAGCAATTGAGGAAGATGGTGGTTTGGATGACGATGGGAGTGAATGGACAATCAAAAGCGCAGAAGAGTCCAAAGAAGTCGCCAAAACTGCAACTGAAAAGGTTAAAACCCCGATTGCTTTTGAGGTCCCTCAACTGAATATCCTAGATACAGTCGAGGAAGAATTAGCCTTGTCGGACAAAAACTTTTCAGTGACTAAGCCTATCGGTGAAAAAACAGCAGAAGAAGTCGAAAACTTGGATGCATATGATTCCACACTTGACCTTCCGAAATACAGGTATCCTACACTAGACCTATTGAATGAATACGATGTCCAAAAAGTAACTGTTACTAGGCAAGAGCTGGAGGACAATAAGAATAAGATTGTCGAGACACTGGAGAACTTCAAAATCGGAATTCAAGAGATCAAGGCTACCATCGGGCCCACAGTGACACTTTACGAGATCGTACCTGAACCGGGTGTTAAGATCTCGAAGATCAAGAATCTCGAAGATGACATTGCACTTAGTCTAGCGGCTTTAGGCATTCGAATTATCGCACCGATTCCTGGCAAAGGTACTATCGGTATAGAGGTGCCAAATAAGAACCGCGAGCTTGTTCCGGCACGGGCAGTCTTGGGCACAGAGAAATTCTTGAAGTCGGATAAAGATCTTCCAATTGCATTGGGAAAAACTATTTCCAATGAAGTTTTTGTAGCCGATCTGGCAAAAATGCCTCACTTGCTGATGGCTGGAGCTACGGGCCAAGGAAAGTCTGTAGGCTTGAATATGATCTTGGCTTCCTTGATCTACAAGAAGCATCCTTCTCAGTTGAAATTTGTCTTGGTTGATCCCAAGAAAGTCGAGTTAACTTTATTTAATAAAATAGAGCGACACTTTTTAGCGAAACTACCTGGCTCAGCTGAGGCGATCATCACTGATACGAAAAAGGTTATTTACACACTGAATTCGCTCTGTATTGAGATGGATAACCGCTACAATCTCCTGAAAGAGGCTGGAACGAGAAACCTAAAGGAATACAATGCGAAGTTTATTGCCCGTAAACTAAACCCAGAGAAGGGCCATTATTTCATGCCTTATATCGTTTTGGTTATTGACGAATTAGCTGACTTGATGATGACTGCGGGAAAAGAAATTGAAACGCCAATTGCCCGATTGGCACAGTTGGCAAGAGCGATTGGAATTCACTTGGTCGTAGCAACGCAGCGGCCATCGGTCAATGTAATCACTGGTATTATCAAAGCCAATTTTCCTGCCCGCCTTTCCTTCCGCGTGACTTCTAAAATTGACTCTAGAACTATCCTAGATACTGGTGGAGCGGATCAATTGATCGGAATGGGAGATATGTTACTTTCACATGGCTCCGAGATTACCAGGATTCAATGCGCATTCCTCGATACTCCTGAAGTGGAGGCGATTTGTGATTGGATTGGAGAACAGAAGGGCTATTCAGATGCCTATCTGCTCCCTGAGTTTGAGGGTGAGGAAAGCAATAGCGGCGTGGGTCAGATTGACCTATCAGATCGTGACCCACTTTTTGACGATGCCGCAAGATTGATTGTGATGCACCAGCAAGGCAGTACATCCCTGATACAGCGGAAGCTAAAACTTGGGTATAATAGAGCCGGAAGAATCATCGATCAGCTCGAGGCCGCAGGAATCGTGGGTTCATTTGAAGGCTCAAAAGCTAGAGAGGTGCTCGTACAAGACGATGCTAGTTTGGAACGGTTATTGAATAGTTTGTAAAAGCATACATAAGTTTCGCTTTACCCATTCAATGAAAAAAATTACCCTTCTTTTTTTTCTGCTCATATCAGCTTCATTCGTCTTCGAAGCTGCTGCGCAGAAAGATCCCAAAGCCAAGATCATCCTGGATGGAATGAGCAAAAAATTCCAAGGCATGAATGGATTCACAGCAAGCTTCGATTTTACTTTTCAGGATCAAACTGGTTCATCTGACAGGCAAACAGGTGACATCGCTGTGAAAGGTGGGCAATATCGACTCAAGCTTCCAGATCAAGAAATCTTCAATGACGGAAAAACAGTCTGGACTTTTATCGAAACGGACTCTTACAAAGAAGTAACAATCAACGACGCTTCGCAAATGGAAGGTGAGCTCACCCCATCCAATATCTACCGGATGTACGAGTCTGGATACAACTACAAACTAAATGGCGAAAAGCAATTTCAAGGCAAGACGGCCCAACTTGTAGAACTCATAGCTATCAAATCCGGAGCTCCTTTTGAAAAAGTCACCCTACGAATCGAAAAAGCAACCAGTAATCTTCTTGGCTGGGAAATGTACGATGGCCAAGGTGGTGTATTCTCCTATGCTTTTACCAATCTCAAAACCAATGTCAATCTTACTACGAATTATTTCAGCTTTGATATCAAGCAATATCCTGGGATTGAAGTAATTGATTTGAGATAATTTTTGAGATATTTTTGAGAGCCCACTAGGCTAGTTACACTATTTTTTATCTCTCTGCACTTTATCTGAATCTTCTATCTCTTAAATAATTTGGAATGAAAGATAAACGAGTTCAAATATGGGGCTGCCGCAAAAGCTAAAATTACTCGCTTGCTTTCTCCTTAATCTTATCCACAAACTCATCCACCTTGTCCCTTGTGCTCTTTACACTTGGAAATAAAGGCTCCACCGCTTCTATCACTGTAGGTGCCAAGGGCTTGATATAACCTAGGATTTCAGAATTCTTAAGCCACTTTTTGGGAAGATCCATTTTAAATTCTGTGGTAAACCACAGGAACAAACTGATAAAAAATCCAGCTTTCACCACGCCCAAGACTCCGCCGGCAGCACTGTCAATGCCTCCCAACAGAATCAAATCCATGACTTTTTTTAAGATCCAACCCACTATTCGGATCAAAACCATACTGATAATAAAAATAACCAAGAAGCCCGCCAGAGGATAGCCAAGATTTATTTCTTTGACATTCTCCCCCAACCAATCTGCCATGGTGTCCATGAAGTAAAAGCCCAAAATAATAGCGATCACAAAACCAACCAGGCCAACTATACTCATGAGAAATCCCTGTTTGAATCCCTCATAAGCACCAAGCCCTAAAATTATCAGTATGACGATGTCGACTATTTCCAAGTTTTAGCTATTCAAAAGCGCTTTCACCTTATCCGCAATCATCTTGCCGTCTGCTTTTCCTGCAAGTTCTTTGCTGGCTACACCCATCACTTTTCCCATATCTTTTGGACTGCTGGCCCCAGTTTGCGTGATGATCGCCTTTATTGCTGCTGTGACTTCTTCTTCCGTCATTGCCTTTGGCAAAAACTCTTGAATAATCGCCAATTCAGCCATTTCCACTTCCAATAAATCAGCTCTATTCTGCTGCTCATAGATTTCTGCAGAGTCTTTTCGCTGCTTAGCTGCTTTCGTCAGGATTTTCATTTCGTCCTCTTCTGAGATCTCCGCTTTAGCCCCACTTTTTGTTTCCTCCAATAAAATCAAGGATTTGATCGCTCTCAAAGCACTCAATCGAGTCTTATCCCGCGCGATCATTGCGGATTTAATTTCACTTTCTATGTTCTGCTTTAAAGTCATAAGTCCTAAGTTTGTGTTACAAGGTTATTAATTAAGTCAAAAATACCTTTTCAGATCGGATATGACCAAGCTAAGTGTAAATATTAACAAGATCGCAACACTACGGAATGCCCGTGGAGCCAATAATCCCAATGTAGTTCAAGTGGCGCTGGATGCTGAGCGATTCGGTGCGGAGGGGATTACTGTACATCCCAGACCGGATGAACGACACATTCGCTACCAAGATGTGATGGACTTGGCAAAAGTAGTCACCACCGAATTCAACATTGAAGGCTATCCAGATCAGCGATATATGGATTTGGTGAAAAAAGTAAAACCTGCACAAGCCACCTTGGTGCCCGATCCACCAACTGCCATTACATCAAATACCGGGTGGGATACGATCAAACATCAGAGCATGCTGCGGGACATCGTAGCTGAATTAAAAGAGGCGGGAGTCAGAGTATCAATTTTCATCAATCCAGAAGCAAAATATTTTGAACCAGCAAAGCTGACAGGGACAGATCGGGTGGAACTCTACACCGAACCTTACGCTATTGGTTTTCCTAATGATCCTTATAAAGCCGTAAAAGCTTACATTGAAGTATCGGAAATCGCACGCGAGTTAGGTTTAGGACTCAATGCTGGGCACGACTTGGATTTACACAATTTGGCCTTTTTGAAAAAAAGCATTCCCTACTTAGCTGAAGTTTCCATAGGACATGCTTTGGTTTGCGATGCCTTGTACTACGGCTTGGAAAATGCGATTCAGATGTATAGGCGAAAGTTGGAATTGTAGTCAACCGACAACAGACCACGGTCGACTGCCAGTCTTTGGAAGAATTGATCTTGTAATTAGTAATTTTTGACTTATGGCGTTCAAATTTGAAAACTTAAGGGTTTGGGAGTTGGTAATCAATCTTTCTGCTGAGGTCAGTGGGCTGGTTAAGACTTTTCCTGCAGAGGAACGGTTTGTGCTAAGCTCACAAATTCAACGTGCAGCGGATTCTGTCGCCTTAAATATTGCCGAAGGTTCAACTGGGCAATCGAATGCTGAATTCAAAAAGTTTCTCGGGTATTCGATCCGATCTGGAATTGAGGTGGTGAGCTGTTTATATTTAGGCAAAAAAAGAAATATCATAAATGAGGATGACATCTCAAGATTGTATGCGGCTTACGAGGGATTGGTTATAAAAATTCAAGCCCTAAGAAATTCATTTTAAAACTCAATTTCAATTTTACTACTTACAGGCCGTCGTCTGTGGACAGTGAACGGTTGACAAAAGAAACAATGAAATTAAACTTCAAAAAAATAGGCTCAGGGCCACCATTAATAATTCTTCACGGACTGTTTGGATCGGCTGACAATTGGTACAGCATTTCCAAAGAGCTCGACAAAGAATTTACCATGTATCTAGTGGATCAACGGAATCATGGTGATTCCCTGCATTCAGATGAATGGAACTATGCCGTCATGGCAGCCGATATACTTGAATTGCTGAATGAAGAAAATTTGGATAAAGTATTTCTTATGGGTCATTCCATGGGAGGCAAAGTCGCCATGACTTTTGCGGTCAATAATCCAGAGCGCGTAGAGCGATTGATCGTAGCTGATATTTCTCCACGGTACTATCCAGTCCACCATGAGGTGATTTTGGATGGACTTCAGGCAATCAATTTACCCGAAATTAAATCCCGGAAAGAAGCAGATGACGCACTAGCACCGTACATTCCAGACTTTGGAACGCGACAGTTTTTGCTGAAAAGTCTTGGGAGAAATGCCGATGGCTTTTATTGGAAAATCAACCTTCCGATAATCGTGAAGCATATCGAGGAGGTTGGAAAAGCCCTCGCTGCAGAATTCATCTATAATGGCAAGGTTTTATTCTTGGCCGGTGAAAAATCAAATTACATTCAAGAAAAGGATATGGAAAGTATTTTGGCTCATTTCCCATCTTACGAATTTCATCGGATCCCAAATGCGGGACACTGGCTTCATGCAGAGCAGCCTCAGGCCGTCGTTGCTGAACTTAGAAAGTTTCTTCGCTAATTCTCGAAATCTCCTCTAAACTTTGAAATCAAATCCTATGTCCAAATCTTTTGACTACATCATCGCCGGATCAGGTCTGGCAGGACTGAGTCTGCTGCATCGATTAGTCCAAGACAGTCAGTTTGCAGCAAAAAAGATTCTGGTAATCGATGGGGAGCAAAAAACCAAAAATGACCGGACCTGGTGCTTTTGGGAAAAAGGAGAAGGCATTTTCGAGCCGGTGGTTCATCACAGCTGGAGTACCTTGAGCTTTTTTACGCCAGAGTTTTCGAAGAATTTTCAGATGCAATCCTACCGCTACAAGATGATCTTGGGTGATGATTTCTACCGATATGTCCTAGATGGAGCCACTAAGAGTCCAAACATTACCTTCCACACTGGAAACATAGTGAAAATCTATACCGAGGGAAATCGAGGAGTGGTACAAACTGACACTGATTCTTTTGATGGAGAATACATATTCAACTCCACGAATCTATTTTATCCTGAGATTACCACTGAAAATTCCCTACTTCAGCATTTTCTAGGTTGGAAAATTAAGGTGGAGCAGCCAATCTTTAATCCAAAAGAAGCTACGCTGATGGACTTTACCTTGGATCAGAAACATGGGACTACTTTTATGTACATGCTTCCCACTACTCCACAAGAGGCGCTGGTAGAATATACCCTTTTCAGTCCAGAGGTATTGGAGCGGGAGGAATACGAATTAGAACTCAGAAAGTATATTAGGGAAAAGCTACAGATCGACAGTTTCGAAATCATCCACGAAGAATTTGGGATTATTCCCATGTCTTTGGCTCGATTTGAGCGGAGTTTTGGAACAGAGAAACGAATCATTAACCTAGGAACTGCCGGAGGATTTACCAAAGCCAGTACCGGATACACTTTTTACTTTGTCCAAAAGCACTTGGACGATCTTGTAGTTAGTCTTAGGCAGGGAAAATCTCCTGCCCTTTCGAAGACTTTTCAGGATCGGAAATACGATTGGTACGATCGTACTTTGCTTGATGTCTTACTAAATAAGAAAATAGGTGGCCGGGAGATTTTTGCACAATTATTCAAAAATATGCCTCCAGAATCGGTCCTCGCATTTCTGGCAAATGAAAGTACCGCTTGGGAAGAGTTTAGGATTAGACACAGTGTGCCATTGACCGCATTTATAGGATCGGGCATAAAGCAGCTATTTTAAGATTTGTTTTAGACCCCCTGAACAGAAATTTGAGGGGGGTCTAAAACTGGTTTCTTAGAGGATTAAGAAAGGAACAGCGCTTATTTTCCAAAGGCCTGAATGGGTAAGAGAGCAAAAGTTGACTGATTTTTGTGCCCGATAAGACCACAAACAACTTGTGTTTTGATCAGAGAGTTTTTGAACTGAAATAATCAAAAAGTACTTCAGCTATACAACTAATTACTTCACCCGCTTTCCTTTTTTAATCACCATATCCACATCTTGAAGCAGGCTGATGTGTCGAAGGACATCTCCTCGAACAGCAATGATATCGGCATATTTCCCTTCCGAGATTGTCCCAAAGTCTTTATCTACTTTCATCGCAACTGCAGGCCAGTAAGTCGCTGCTTTGATTGCCAATAGCGGATCATAGCCAAATTCATTTACCCAAACATCGAGTTCATTCCAAGTACTTTGGCTGTGAAATTTCATTGGAATGCCAGAATCCGTTCCGATCAACATCACTACTCCACTTTGCTTGAGTTGATTGAATTTACGCTCCAAAGTTGGCTTCCGCACAGGAGTCAATTGGAAATAAGACATCCTACCCGGGTAGCGTAGCGAAGCCCTGATATCCCGAATGATCGAATCAGGCAAGCCAAGGTGCCAACTTGGATCATCCAGCTTTTCAGGATTATTCCGCACCGATTCATAATTGTATAAACCCTCCACCGTCGGAGTCCAAAATAGCGGCCCGAGATTCATTTGGGCTGATCGCTCCTGGATAGCAAGCATGATGTCTTCTGGATATTCCGGTGCCGAGTTCAATCCCGTATGCTCAAAACAATCCACTCCGATTTTCAATCCGATGCGAATTTCCTCTGGACGATGAGAATGTCCCACTACTGGCAAGCCATGCTTATGCGCTTCATCAACTACCGCTTGGGCTTCTTCCAAAGTCATCTGATCCTGGTCAATTAGCTTGATCACGTCCACTCCGGCATCTGCAAGTTTTTTAACTTTTGCTTTGGCATCTGCTACGCTATTTACTCCCCAGCGGAAAGCTTCAGTCCCCGGATAAGCTGTTTTTTGTATAAATGGCCCGGACACATAGATTGTAGGGCCGGGAATTTCACCACGATTAATTTTATCTCGCACATTGATACTCGCTTCTAGAGGCGCTCCAAGATCTCGAGCACTGGTCACCCCAGCCATTAAAAGCTGATGCGCTGACGAAGGCATGATTACTGATTCAAACAAATCAATGTATGTCTTATCCCAATGTTCATAATCACTATGTCCGTTGATCATCAAGTGCACATGCATATCCCAAAGTCCAGGCAATATGCTCATCCCTTCTGTGGAGATCACTTCTGCGCCGGCAGGCACTTCAAGAATTCCAACCTGCCCAATGGCCTTGATTTTTTCATTTTCAATAATGATTACTGAATTCCGTATCGGAGTTCCTCCAAAACCATCGATTAGAGTCCCTCCTACCAAAGCCTTGATGTTTTGGGCAGATGAATTAAAAGAAATAATAAGGAATAAGACTGTGAGTAATTTTGTTGCATTCATAGGTATGGTGGAAATTAGAAAATGAAGGTACAATAAAAGCTGTCAGAATTTCTGACAGCTTTTTTACTATTTCAATGTGTACCTATATCCGAGTTCCAATGCACTAAAACTGAAATTGGTGGTGTGTAAAACCGAATGGTTTTCATTTTCAAATACTACCTCAGGAAAATCTCTTTCCAAGACAGATTTGCTGAGGGATATCCCCAATGCAGCGCGCAGAAACAATGCTGATTTTTCATTTAAGGAATAGCTCAGCTGAACATTCGGCTTAATGAGCGCAAAAAACCGGTTCCTCGCTTCTTGAGACCCACTGAATGTCAAATCGTATAATGGTCTAGAAGTTGGGTTGCCATTGGCATCTTTACCTGCTAATCTCCTTATTTGAAAGGTCTGATCATTAACATAATATTTATTGTCAACAGGTATAAAACCAATTCCAATTCCTAAATTAAATTGAGTAGAAAATCTTGATTCAGCCAGTTTATGATCATATCCAATATAGGGCAGAACAGAAAAATGGTGGATTTCACCAAGATCGTATCTCATTCGATCAAATTGAAATGAAATACCATATCTATTCACAGAAGCTTCTATTCCAACGGTTAGATTATTCGCATAAGTCTTAGCACCTAGGATATTTACAGACCAGCCAGTTCTCCAATCCGTCCTTAGCGCATCAAAATTTCCATCATAAGTCCAATCTATTTTTGGTAAGCCATAGCTGATGCTTAGCGATTTTTGAGCAAAACTGTAATACCCGAAAAATAACAAAAAAACCAGGAGAGAAATCACCTTAAACAGCCCTCTTGAAATTTGTTTTAAATAATCCATAAAAATTTGATTCAATTTTAGAAAAAAAACGAACTATTCAATGGCTGAGTGAAGAATTTAGTATCAAAAATCAAGATTTTTTTCAGCCACATCTACTTTACATATTACGCTTAGTCCAAATATATAAAGAACAAAAATTGACTGAATAAACAAAGTAGCAAAACTCCTCTTCTCAAATCAGTTACTTTACGATCCTTCATGTGACCTTTGAGGTTGAAAAAAATTACAGCCCAAAAACCAAGCGAATTATTTAGTGGGTAAGACTACTGCCACAACTCGTCTTCCCAGATCAGTTAACTTGCACTCCTTTGCGACCTTTGCGGTTGAAAAAAATTGCAGAAGTTTTTACCCATTAATTTTTAACTTTATCTTCAATTTTGAAAAATCCAAAATGCCCAAAGGAAAACTCTTCCTAATCCCAAATGTGCTGGCGGAGAATACCGCCCAACACATCATTAGTCCTCAGATCAAGGAGGTAATTTCAAACACCAAAGTTTATCTGGTCGAAAACCTCCGGACTGCACGACGCTATATTAGCAGCCTCAAACTTGAGGTGAATATCGAAGAACTCCACATGGAGATTCTTGACAAGGACACTGCTCCCGAGACCATCAATCGACTGATGCAACCTTTGCTCAATGGCGCTGATGTAGGAGTCATTTCCGAAGCAGGATGTCCGGGAATTGCCGATCCGGGTGCATTGGCAGTAGCTCACGCACATCTCAAGGGTATTCAAGTGGTGCCGCTTTCCGGACCAAGTTCCATGTTTATGGCCTTGATGGCTTCAGGTTTTTCAGGTCAATCTTTTGCCTTTCATGGGTATTTGCCCATCGATAAAAAGGAGAAAACCGCAGCTTTGCGCAAGCTGGAAACCGAATCGACACGAGAAAAACGAGCCCAGATTTTTATGGAAACGCCATTCCGCAACAATCAACTTTTGGAAGATATCCTGAGCACTTTAGCTCCGCAAACCAAACTTTGCATCGCAAAAAACCTGACTGCTTCGGACGAAATGGTCCTCACCAAAACAGTCGATGAATGGAAGAAATTACCGATCGATCTACATAAGATTCCCACTGTTTTTATAATTCAAAGCTTCTAAAACCATGTTCACAATAGACGCCCACCTTGATCTAAGTATGAATGCGCTCGAGTGGAATCGAGACTTGACCCGCTCTACTTTTGAAATCAATTTCCGAGAGCAGGGTCTTCATGACAAACCTGATCGAGGAAATGCTTTGGTTTCGCTACCCGCATTGAGAAAAGGAAATATCGGCTTAGTGGTGGCCACTCAAATTGCCCGCTTTGTAGCTCCTGAAAATTCACTTCCCGGTTGGAACTCGCCTGCTCAGGCATGGGCCCAAACGCAGGGACAACTCGCATGGTACCAAGCCATGGTCGAGCAAGGTGAGATGCGCCAAATTCGAAATTGGACTGAATTGGAAGTGCACTTAGCAGATTGGAAGGATGGAAAAGAGCTGGAAAAGAAACCTGTTGGTTTTATTCTTTCACTGGAAGGCGCTGATTCAATCGTGAACTTGGATTATTTGGAAAAAGCCTACGAAAGCGGTCTTCGAGCTTTGGGGCCAGCACATTATGGCCCAGGACGCTATGCTTTTGGAACAGATTCTTCAGCCCCGTTAAGTGAAAATGGAAAAGCTCTAATCCGTAAGATGGACGAGTTAGGGATTATTTTAGACGCCACACACCTTTGCGATTTGGCCTTTTGGGACGCTTTGGAAATCTACCAAGGCCCTGTTTGGGCGAGTCATAACAACTGTCGGGCATTGGTAGATCACAATCGCCAGTTTTCGGACGATATGATCAAAGCATTGATTGACCGAAGAGCTGTGATTGGATCGGCTATGGATGCTTGGATGCTGAGTCCAAATTGGCAGCGGGGAAAGTCCACTCCTTTGGAAAGAAAAGTAAGTCTGGAAACAGTCATTGACCACATGGATCACATCTGCCAGATCGCAGGCAATGCCAATCATATTGGTATAGGCTCAGATTTGGATGGTGCATTTGGAAAAGAGCAAGCTCCGCATGATTTGGAGACGATTAGTGATTTTCAAAAAATCCCTACAATTTTATCCAATCGTGGCTACAGCGAGCAGGATATTCAAAAAGTGATGTATGGGAATTGGTTAAGCTTTTTAGAAAGAGCTTGGACTTAAATTCAAAAAATAGGTGATTTTCTTATGTTTCTAAAATAAATTTAGTTCGAAGCGATAAAGGATTTAACCTAAATCAAAACCTCAGTCAGAAAAATGGCTGAGGTTTTTTTATTTCGTGATAAATGGAAAATTCTTCACAGACCTTATTCATTCAGGTATGCGACAGAAAGTTGACTTTCAAAAAAGGGTTATATTAGGAATTCACTTTTTTCAATTAACCCCAAAACCTATGAAACCTATAGTACAGATCTCATTAGATCTTACAAACATCGACGAAGCACTTGAAACAGCTGCTTTGGCATTAAGAGCTGGTGTGGATTGGCTGGAAGCCGGAACTCCTTTGATTTTGGCTGAAGGGCTCCACGGAGTTCGAAAACTCAGCGAAGCATTTCCAGGAATCCCACTGGTTGCCGATTTAAAAACCATGGATGGAGGATATCTCGAAGCAGAAATGATGGCCAAAGCTGGAGCTACACATGTAGTGGTGATGGCAAGGGCACACGCAGAGACCATCAAATGTGTGGTTCAGGCAGGAAAAGATTACGGAATAAAAGTTATGGGTGACAATTTAGGTTGCCCAGATATGGTAGCAGGAGCCAAATTTTTAGAAGACCTAGGCTGTGATTATGTTATCCATCATATTGGTTACGATGAACGAAGAGGAATTGCAGCTTCCGGAAAAAGAATGCCAAGTCCCCTGGATCAACTTCGAGAAATCGTAGCTGCGGTAAACGTCCCTGTTCAAGCAGTCGGCGGCCTATCCTTAGCGCAAGCAATAAAATGTCCTCAATATGGGGCTCCTCTGGTAGTTCTAGGGGCTCCTTTAACAATTGATGCAGATTCATTCAAAACTGCCGGTGGTGATCTTGAAGCATCACTGCGGATGATTTGTGAAGCCATCCACAGACAAGAAACTCTTTTACCCAAAAAATCCTAAGCCATGTCCAGTACTAAATCCGCAGCGGTAGTCAACTACGCTGAAGAAAAACATTCTGTTGAAATCAGAGAGATCCCAATCCCGGAAATCGGTGAGGAGGATATTCTTCTGGAAGTTGAAAATGTAGGAGTTTGCGGAAGCGACCTCCATCAATGGACATCAGACCACAGCTGGCCTGTAAATTACCCCGTAGTTTTAGGCCATGAGTTTGGAGGAAAAATTGTTTCTTTTGGTTCCAAAGTGGCAGGATGGAAAATCGGAGATCGAGTAGTCAGCGAAACTGCAGCTGTAATAGATAGTCAAAATCCCATGAGCAAAGTTGGGCTCTATAATCTCGATCCAACACGGAAAGGATTTGGCTACGGAGTCAATGGAGCAATGACCCGATTTGTGAGAGTTCCCGCTCGATGCCTCCACATGGTCCCCGAAAATCTTTCTTTTGAAGAAGCCTGCCTTACCGAACCTTGTTGTGTTGCTTACAATGCGGTGGTTGGAAACTCTTCGATCAAACCTGGCGATCGTGTGATCGTCATTGGTACAGGAACTATCGGAATTCTTTGTGCTGCGGTTGCCAAACTTTGCGGAGCAGAAGTGGCAGTTATCGGCCTGGAGGCAGATAGAGGACGATTAGAAATAGCAAAGAAATATGGCTGCGAAGCAATCATCGGAAATGCCGAAAAGTGGGCAAAGAGAAGAGATGGACTAGGAGCTGATCTGATCATAGATGCAGCTGGTGTCAGTGAGACTTTACAAATCGCAATGCAGTTGGTTCGCCCAAATGGACAAATCACCAAGGTTGGTTGGGGACCTAAGCCCTGCAATTTTTCTTTGGACCCGATTATCCAAAAGAATGTTCGACTTCAGGGAAGCTTTAGTCATAATTGGCCGATATGGGAAAGAGTGATTTCTCTGCTTGCAAGTGGTGCTTTGGATGTAAAACCAATTATTGGTGGTGTTTGGCCGATTACAGAATGGAAGGCCGCTTTTGAAAAAATGCATAAAGGCCTAATTGTAAAAGCCGTTTTGAAGCCTGTTTGAAATGCGACTCAAAGACAAAGTCATCATCGTTACAGGAAGTACAACAGGCATCGGAAAAGCAATCGCAAAACGCTGCGTAGCTGAGGGAGCCAAAATTATACTTCATGGGCTGGAAGAAGATTTGGGTATGGAGGTCCTTCAAGAAATCGGATCTGAGCATGCTGTTTTTCATCATGAAGACATTTCAAATGAAGGCTGCAGCGATCGATTAGTTGATTTGGCTCTTAAAACTTGGGGCAAGCTAGATGCGATCGTCAACAATGCGGCCTGGGTAACCGCCTCAAATATTTCATCTACAGACCGTGCTTTTCTAATAAAGGTTCTAGATATCAATACCATTTCTCCATTCCTTTTGATTAAATCAGCATTACCAGAATTGAGCAGCAACAGGGGCTGTGTCCTGAATATTGGTTCAGTCAACGCCTGGAGCGGAGAGCCAAATCTTTTGGCCTACAGTATTTCAAAAGGTGCTTTAATGACTATGAGCAGAAATCTCGGTGATGTGCTTATGAGAGAGCATGGCGTAAGAGTCAACCAAATAAATCCAGGCTGGGTCTTGACCGAAAGAGAGCAAGAGCGCAAGAAACAACATGGACTTTCGGATACTTGGTATGAAAATATCCCCGTAATGTATGCTCCTTCCGGTAGAATATTATGGCCTGAAGAAATTGCCGCAGCTTCCATTTATTGGCTTTCGGATGAATCAGGACCGATCAGCGGACAGGTCGTAGACCTTGAACAACATCCAATGATTGGCCGAAATGCCCCAAAAGACACTAGCACCATCAAATAACACACTATGCCAAAATTAGCCGCTTTCCCAAAAGCATTTATGCACGCACTCTGCAAAGACGGAACCATGAAAATCTCCGAGTGGATCAACTTGGCCGCCCCTCTGGAAATTGACGGGTTGGAGTGGTATGCAGGTTTCCTTGAAATGGAAGATCAAAAAAACTGGCCTGTTTTCAGAAGAATGGTAGCCGACAAAGGAATGGTGATACCCATGATGTGCTGCTCTCCTGATTTCACTCATCGCGATAAAGCTTTTAGAGAAAAAGAAATCCAAAAGCAAAAGCGTTGGATTGAAATGACGGATGAGTTAGGCGGAAAATATTGCCGGGTATTATCAGGTCAATACCGCCCTGAATTATCAATCGATGAAGGCATTAAACTGGCAAAGGACTGTATTGAAGCCTGTCTCCCCTACGCAAAATCTCTAGGAATCACATTGATCATTGAAAATCACTACAAGGATGATTTTTGGGAATACCCTGAGTTTGCTCAAAAGAGAGCCGTTTTCACCAAACTTGTCAATAGCATTCATCATCCAAATTTCGGGGTGAATTACGACCCCAGCAATGCATTTTTGGCAGGCGAAGATCCTCTGGATTTATTGTATGATGTTTCCGAGAGAGTGTTGACCATGCATGCAAGCGATCGGTTTTTAAAATATGGAACCATAGATGATTTGAGAAAAGAGGAAGGAGGAGCGTTGGGATATGCTAAGCGATTGAGCCATGGAGAAATCGGGCAAGGCATGAATGACTATGATGCGATTTTCACCGAACTGAAACGAGTAGGTTTTGACTCTTGGATCAGCATTGAGGATGGCGTAGATGGCATGGATCAATTGGCAAGAAGCGTTGGATTCTTAAAGAAGAAAATAGCTCAATACTGGCGTCAGTAGGAATCCCCTTCTTGGAAAATAACCTTATTCTACCACTCAAAAACAATATGCAAGTAACACATTTATTCGCGTCCCAATGCTTTCTTGGAGAAGGACCTTACTGGCATTCCGACCGGCAAAGTTTCTTTTGGGTAGATATTGAAAATGGAAAACTATTCGAGCATCACAGTGAATCCGGAAATATAAAAACCTATACCTTCCCTCATCGACTAGCTGTCGTTTTAGAAGGAAAAGAAAGGAAATTAATCTTAGGATTGGATAGAAAACTCGCCAGTTTTGATTTGGAAACCGAAGAATTAACTTGGCTTTTGGAAGTAGAACCTGAGCTTCCAATTCATAGGTTTAATGATGGAAAAGTAGATCCAAAAGGGAGACTCTGGATAGGAACCTTAAGCACTAAATTCACCGCAGGAGCTGGATCACTTTATTGCATTTCCGAACCTAATCGGGTGGATAAAAAACTGGACAAGCTTACCATTTCTAATGGGATGGCTTGGATAGAAGGCCATGAAACTTTCTATTTCATAGATAGCCCAACCAGGCAAATCAAAGCATTTGATTATTCGCTTGAGTCTGGTGAAATAGAATTCAGAAACATAGCGGTAACCGTACCCGAAGAACTAGGTACTCCAGATGGCATGTGTATCGATAAAGAAGGGATGCTGTGGGTGGCACATTATGGTGGAGCTGGAGTATTTCGTTGGAACCCAAATACCGGCGAATTATTGGAGAAAATTAAGCTTCCAGCACCTCATGTCACCTCTTGTTGTTTTGGTGGCCCAAATTTAGATCAGCTGCTAATTACCACCGCTCAGGAAAACTTAAGCGAAGCGCAGTTGAAAGAATTCCCCATGAGTGGAGACGTATTTTTGGTAAAGACCAAAACCCAAGGATTCCCAAGCACAAAGGCTACTATTTGAATTGGAATAGTATCGATCTTCAGGGAGTTTCTTATTTGAAAATTGAACCTAACAATTGAAAAAAATTGAGAGAAATTCTATTGGAAAATTCTTCGTGAATAGTTAAAAAGGACGTTTTTATTTCCAAAGATTTTCCCACTGTAATCCTTTAAATGATGGCTCAGTTGCCATCTCTGAAAAAATTAACCTAGGATGATCTGTATTCCATTCCATGATTTGGCCTTTTTGGTTGATTACAATATCCCAACCGATAACCTGAAATATTCCCAATTGACCATGCAGTAAAAAGTTTCAGCCAAGGGGAAAAAGCGTCACCCCTAACTCACTTTATATCAATAAATTAGCCCCGCTAGGAATCGAAACCTAGATCTAGCGTTTAGGAAACGCTTGTTATTGGACTATGTTTTTATAAATTGATAATGAACATGTTATAAATTCCTATTGCAGTAAAGTCCACTGATTTTGACACTGAACTGCAAGATTTACTGCAAAGTGATTTATCTATCATCCTCTCAGGTACCAGGTACTTAGAACAAATCATGAGGAGGTTTCAACGAATCCAACAAATCGGAAAATTACGATTTGTAAAAATTAGGAAGATAATCGGAAATTGAAATTATGATAAAATTCTTTTTCACTCAAGAAACTCCCAATTACTTCTACTAGGAGCTTTTTGAACTCTGGAACTACTCCCTAAAACTCCTCTAACGATATGGTACCATTCAGGATTTTTTCCTCCTGACTTGCAGCAGTCTTTACATTTGAAATCATCGTCACATAATTCAAAAAATTCAGTTTTAACCAAAACATAAATCTCCTTTAAGGGGTGAATCCCTCTTGGGATAAATGAGAACTCTACATCTCTAAGCTCAGAACTGAAGATTTCAGGAGGAGGTTAAGATTATTAAGACTTTGCTCTGGGGCTTGAAAGAAAATATAGCTATTGTTCATATAAAGAGATATAAATTTTTTAATTTCTTTTTAATCTAAATATTTTATTTTTAAATCACTTAAATAGTTTTGAAATACATTTTTATGTATATATATATTTAATTTTTTGTTAGTGGCATCCAAGATTTTACTCGGATACCACTAGTTTTTTTTATGTAAAATAATATATTTATAATTAAGGAGATTTTTCAGTTTAGTGTGTCTACTATATTCACGTAACACGTCGTGATTAAATCAACTGTCGGTTCACTTTGCAACTGAATCTACTACAACCAGAAAATCTACAAACTACAATAATAAAATATTATGATCAAAAAATAAAGGATGAAGCTATATGCATTAAATTTTATTCTGGATCTTCTGATTGGGCCAAATGCTCAGGTCCAAGATCAAAAAAACCGTGTTTAATTGAATTACCAGTTCGCCCTCCTAGTGCCCATGAAAAAATCACTCTTCGCCCTTATTTTCCTCCTCTGCGGATTTACCTCCTATGGGCAAGTCGCCTACTGGAAGAAATCCACCCAAAATTTCAGCAACAACAAAGTCATCCAAGCTGAAAACGAGCCCTATCAAATTTTTGAACTGGACCAAAAAACACTTCAACGGGAGCTTTCTTCCGGAAAAACAATACGATTACGTATGCCAACGAGTCAAGGCGGTTTTGAAGACTATCTGGTCGAGGAAAAGGAGAGCATGGCTAAAGAATTGGCCAAAAAATACCCGGCAATCAAAACTTACCAAGGATACAAAATTTCTGATCCCAAAAGCCGAATAGCGCTCACCCTCACGAGCGATAGGATCTATCTCTATGCCTTTTCGGAAGCTTCTGAGGGAATGAGAATGCTGTCAACGAACACTTATATCTTCTACAAGATCAGTGGAAACCAACGCATGTCAGAAGGTATTTCCTGTGGTGTACCTCCAGCTGACCAACCTGCTCCAGCTCAACAGCCAAATACAATCGGCAACCGTTTAGATGTAACGAGTGAAACTACAAGAAACAAGGTGGAAGGAATACGGACACTTCGGTTGGCGGTGGTCTCTGCAGGGGAATATGGGGAGATTAATGGGGGTACACAAGAGTCTGTTTTGGCCAACATTATCAGTATTGTCAATGGGTTAAACGTGATCAGTGAACAAGACCTTGGGATTAGGTATAGTCTTATCGCCAACAACGACAAATTAATTTTTTTCAATAAAGCAACTGACCCCTACAATATCGAGCAAAATGGCGTCTCTACGAATTCATCCTATTTGAATACGAGAACACAAGTAGTCATTGATTCACTTATTGGTAAACAAAATTATGACCTGGGACATTTATTCATTGCCCGAAACGAAACCGGAAATCCAGTTCCCTACGGTATTGGCAATGCCTTCGGTATAGGCAACGTGGGAACTCCAGAAAAAGGTTCAGGCTGGTCCTATTTCAGCAAAAGCACGACGAATGAACTCGGGTTTATTGGACTGGTCTCCCACGAATTTGGTCACCAACTAGGAGCTACGCACACGTTTACCAATTTACCAGATGGATTGGTTACCCAATCTGAATTGAGTTCGGGCAGATCCATAATGTCTTATGGAAAGATCAACCAACCTGATTTGCATTACTATCACTACCACTCCATCCATCAAATCATACAGTCCTTCAAGCGTACTCAATTTGGAATAGATTTTTCTAAAGTAGGCACGCTTACCCCTTATGCCCAACAACCCCCAGCAAACGTTACCTTAAAAGCATACCACATTCCGATAAAAACACCCTTTGTATTGGAAACGCCAAGTGGATTAAAGAAATCAACCTACGTTTACAATTGGGAGCAATTAGATTCAGAGCTCGTCCTTCCAGTAAGTTACTGGGGAGCGAAATCTCAAAAAGCACCTCTATTTAGCTCAACTTCTCCAAGTGCAAATTCGCAGCGCTATTTTCCAACTTATGCGCGGGTGATTTCAAACAGCCTGACGAGTGATAATGCTATTTTTGCTATAAATGAAGGAACCTCCATGCTCTTTGAGACGCTACCCGAGGTTCCTAGACAAATGACCTTTGGCCTAACTGTCCGGGATGGCTCAGCAGCGCAAGGGGTATACTTGGATTCTACCCAAGTGACTACGGTGGCAAACAGCAAGCCTTTTTCCATACTGACCCCATTTACCTCCCAATTGAATGGGGGCAATCCGTTGACCATTGAATGGGAAATCAGTAATACAAACGACGATCCAATCAAGGCTACCGAGGTTAATATTTTGCTTTCTGTAGATGGAGGCGCAACATTTGATTACCTCTTGGCCGAAAAAACAGCCAACGACGGATCTCAAACGGTAGTGATTCCAAATGTCGCTACCACAAATGCAAGACTGAAAATTGAACCCGTAGATCATATTTTTTATACCATTAATCCAACGGATTTTGTAATCATTCCCACCCAATTAAGTCTCTTTAGTTCGACTACAGCGGTTGAATTGACGGTGTGTAATGAATACAAGGAAAACTTCAACTTACAGGTTCAAAGCAATCAAGCTACTGCTGCGGTATCCAACATCAGTTTTACAGGGGCTCCTGCTGGACTAACGATAGCTCTAAGTAAAAATCAGGTAGCTGTTAATGAGTTGTTTACTGCTACGGTTTCTAATCAAACCGCTGCTCCGGGCACCTATACCATTACTTTAAAAGCGGAACTAAATGGAACCACGGTAGAACGACCCCTTGTGTTATCCATCTTATCAAGCACCCTGTCGCCAGTTACGCTGACAAGTCCTGCTGCTGGCGGGATAATTAACCAAAACTCGGTGGAGCTCAAATGGGATCTAGCGGCGAATACCCAAAAGGTGCTCCTTCAAATCTCAAAAAATCAAGATTTCAGCACCTTAGTAGTTGATCAAATTAGCTACGGCAACCGGTATCTTTTTAGCCCACTAGCCACCGGTACCACCTACTACTGGCGTGTCTATGCGCAGAATGCATGTGCCACTTCTGAGCCTGCTAGCAGTAGTTTCAGTGTAGATAGGGGCTATGAAAAGCTACTCGCCCACAACAGCAATCTCTACGACACATCTGGTGGACTCTATCCGATTCAAGTTACGGATTCCAACACCATCAAGGAAGTTAAAATCAGTGTTTCGGTCGCCAAGGATGCGCAATATGCAATTCTTAAGGATATGACGATGAGCCTGATCAATCCCTCAGGACTGGTAGTGGTATTGGCAAAGCCAACGAGTGAGACTACGATTGTCAACCTAAACTCGGTCTCCTATTTGTTTACAGATCAAGCATCGGATTACAGCGCGCCAGTTTTCAATGAAGTAACCCAAAAATGGCAACTGACGATTCCTCCTTTTGAAGCACTAAGCCAATTTATTGGAGGCAATACGTTAGGGGAATGGATCTTCAAGGTGGAAGGAAAATCAGATAAAATATCCATCGGTGAGGTATCGATTGAGTTTCTTTCCAATGAACTATTCAAAGCCCCCCGTGCAGAAAACTTGAACGTATCTTTATTCCAAAACGAAACTAAAATTTCACTACTAGGAAAAAATTATTTGGGTGAAACCTTAGTGAACTCCAAGATTATTATCAACAAACTTCCTACAAATGGGACCCTGGTAGATAGTCAAAATAGTTTGCTCGTCATGAATACGGCCTATCCATTTACCGATGTTTATTTTGTTCCCAATCAAGGGTATCAAGGGGTAGATCTCTTCAATTACCAAGTGGTTGACATTGCGTCAAATAATCTAGAAAGCACCACAGCTCAAGCTCGAATTGACTATAAAAACGCCAAGCCTGCTTTGAAACTATTCGATACCTATGCTTCTATCCAGGTGGGTAAGTCCCAGACGCTGAATCTGATTTTCAAAAATGCTGAATTTTACAATGGCTATACCTACACGCTGTCCACTCCGATGAATGGAACGACAGAAATCAACGGAAACTCGATTCTATATCAAGCGACAAGTGTTGGGGATGAAGTCATCGAAGTAACCTATACGACTGGAAATACTGTAGCTAAAGGCTATATCAACATCAAAAATTTTGGTAGCTATAACTTGATTACAGAACCTCTTCAAGTACTGAAGCGAGAAGACTTTGGTTTCAGAATTGGTAGAACAGTAGCGGTTAATGCTGATGGAAGTATTTTGGCTTCTTCGCAAGAAATCCAATGGGATGTAGAGGGCGGCCAGAATAACTACCAAGGAATAACCAAAGTATTTACCCTTCAAGACGGGAAATACGTTCCCTTGGGAAATGAAATTAAGGGTCTAGGAATCAATGACCGTTTAGGATATCGAATCAGTTTGAGTGGAGATGGGAAAATAGTAGCATTAGCAACCAACCATGTCAATGGCTGTTTGAGTTGTGTTATAGCTGGCGATTACGTAATTGTGTATGAATACGACGACGTACTAAAAACTTGGGTCAAGAGGGGGGATAAAATTCCATTTGATGGACAAGGGACAGGTACTGGAGGAGTAAATATCAATAGTGTTGATTTGAATTTTGATGGTTCTATTTTGGCGGTAGGCAATGTAAGAGAACCTAGAAACGGGAAGGCATCAGGTGCAGTATTCACCTTTTCATTTGATGAAATCTCCAATACCTGGATTCAAAAAGGCTCTGTCCTTACGACAACATTTGTTGGATCGCCTGATGATGGAACGGATTTCGGTGCTTTTGTGCGGCTGAATAAGGCAGGTAATCGACTGGTATTAAACCAGCCTTACTCGGAATTTAATTCTTCAAAAGCGGGAAATGTGTATGCTTTTGAGTTTGATCAGGGCGACTGGAAATTAATGGGACAGCCTATTTCGGGAACACAAGGATTCTTTTCTCGATTTGGAAATACTGTGGACATGAATGACTTGGGGGATCATATCGTGATTAGTGAGAATTATGATGTCATCTCTTCCAATGAAATATATTTAGGTAAGGCACATGCCTATACCTACGATGCAGCTACAAAAAAATGGAAGGCGCTTGGAAATCAAATCAAAGGGCCAAAATTAACCCAAATACAATCGATTGATCAATGGGGCTTTACAAATCAAAATGCGAAGGTTTCCATCAACGGAGTAGGAAACCAAATTGCGCTTTCATTGAAAATTGATGAAAAGCTTGAAATCAGCCCGAATCAAAATCACTTCATTAATGTGTACAATTACGACAAGGTATTGAGAACTTGGGTTGCGTTTTCAGAACCCTTTGCTACAGAAAATAGTAGCCCCTCTGCGGGACATCGCCCTACCTATGAAGAAACAGTGATCAGTTCAAATGGGGCTAAAGTGTTTTTTGGAACTGGTCAAAAGTTTGCTTACCCTGAGGATAAAACATTCATCAAGGTCTATGAAACCATGACTGACATCCTCCCAGATACACAGGCTCCTGTCTTAGTTCTGAAAAACCCGTACACGCTCCCTCTCTCAGCTACTGGTTCTGCTGTTCTTGTGGCGTCAAGCCTAGACAATGGCTCTACGGATAATATAGGGATTACTGAAAGTACCATTTCCAAATCCACCTTTACCTGTGCGGATCTTGGAACGAATACGATCACCTATAGTGCAAAAGATGCAGCTGGAAACACCTCGACTGCTACAGTGACCATCAACGTAGTCGATGAGATCAAACCTACTCTCAAGGCAAAAAATAGCTACACCGTCAATCTAGATGCCGAAGGAAAGGCCACACTCAAGTGGGAAGATCTTGATGAGGGAAGTACGGATAACTGTGCAATCAAAGACAAGCTACTTTCCAAATCTGCCTTCACCTGTGCTGACCTAGGAGCAAGCAAAATTACGGTTACTGCAACCGATGCCTCAGGAAATACCTCCACCGCCGAAGTTACGATTACCGTAGTAGACGAAATCAAACCTATCCTAAAGGCAAAAAATAGCTACACCGTCAACCTAGATGCCGAAGGAAAGGCCACACTCAAGTGGGAAGATATAGACGAGGGAAGTACGGATAACTGTGCAATCAAAGACA
>JBLGAM010000040.1:0-25275 GCA_047612305.1 Planctomycetota bacterium
AACTGAATGATATCGGTAAGGTGAAGCTCAGGTTGAGCAAACCTATTCACGCGGATTCATATCTATCGAACAAATCAAATGGAAGCTTTATTCTTATTGATGAAGGTAGTTTTGATACGGTGAGTGTGGGATTTATTGATTAAAGTCTGAAATCAGAAAGCTGAAAAGTTAGAAATGCAGAAATTCTTCAAACCTCAAAAGAAATAAGGCTAAATAATGATTAAATGATTGGAGTTCTATAGATCTCGTAAATCAAAAATCGTAAATCTAATAACCTATAATCCCGATAGGGAAAAAACATTAATATATGCAAAGCTTTCGAACCGAATTAGAAAACCCGATTGTAGAACGAGACATTCTTGAGTTGGAGCAAAAAATCGCCCTTTTCCGTGAAGGAAAGATCGATGAAGAAAAATTCCGTAGCCTCAGGTTGGCTCGAGGAGTCTATGGACAACGACAGCCTGGCGTGCAAATGATCCGAATCAAATTGCCCTATGGTCGGGTGAATTCGGCACAGTTGCGAAGGATTTGCAAGGTTTCCGAAGAATATTCAACCGGTCGCTTGCATATTACCACGCGTCAGGACATTCAGATCCATTATGTGAGTTTGGACCGAACACCTGAACTCTGGGCGGAATTGGAGCGAGATGATGTCACGCTTCGGGAGGCCTGTGGAAATACCGTTCGAAATGTTACTGCATCTGAATTGGCAGGAATCGATCCTAAAGAACCTTTTGATGTGACACCCTATGCGGATGCTACTTTTCGATATTTTTTGAGAAATCCTGTGAGTCAGGAAATGGGGAGGAAGTTCAAGATGGCCTTTTCCTCTTCCGAAGAAGACAATGCCTTGAGCTATTTACACGATTTGGGTTTTATACCCAAAGTTAAAGAAGTCAATGGCCAACAAATCCGAGGATTTAAAGTGCTGCTTGGCGGTGGCTTAGGTTCACAGCCACGGCATGCAGATTTAGTGTATGATTTTCTGGAAACCGAACAGCTGATACCGTTTATTGAGGCTGTTTTGAGGATTTTTGATCGATACGGAGAGCGTGCTCGTAGAAATAAAGCCCGAATGAAATTCCTAGTGAAAGATTTGGGCTTGGATACTTTCTTGGAACTTGTCGAGGCAGAAAAAATGGCATTGCCCTACAAGAATTATCCCATTGATACCAGGGAATACGAAGCAAGCAAGACTCTTCCAAATCCGGAAGTGCCCTCCTTGGATCAGGAGTTGGGATTGGATTTTGACCTTTGGAAAGAGACGAATGTACTGCCGCAAAAGCAGGCTGGGTATGTGGCCATTGGAGTAAAAGTCCATTTAGGGGATTTTTACTTGGCTCAGGCTCGGGCTTTGGCGGACTTAGTGGAGCGCTTCGCAAATGATGAGATTCGTTTTACACTTCGTCAAAACTTCCTGATTCGGGATGTACGTGAAGAACTGGTTCCTTTCTTTTTTCAGGAATTGAAAAAGATCGGAATGGCAGATAGAGGGTACAATTCATTGGGAGATATTACGGCATGTCCGGGTACCGATACCTGTAATCTTGGAATCGCAAGCTCAACCGGAATCGCCGCCGAACTTGAAAAATTAATCCTAAATGAATATCCGCATTACTTGAAAAGTCAGGATTTGGTGATCAAAATTTCAGGCTGTATGAATGCCTGCGGACAGCACAATATGGCGCATATTGGTTTTCAGGGTATGTCGATGAAAGCTGGAAAAACGGTAGTTCCTGCACTCCAAGTCTTGCTTGGTGGCGGGAATCTCGGGGATGGAAATGGCCGATTCGCGGATAAGGTGACAAAAGTTCCCAGCCGTCGTGGGCCACAGGCTTTGCGTGTTTTGCTGAATGATTTTGAGGAAAATTCAAATGGGCAGGATTTTCTCAGCTACTATGATCATCAGGGTCAGATGTATTTCTATGAATTGCTGAAGGAGCTGGCGGATGCATCTACTTTGGAAGCAAATGAATTAGTGGATTGGGGTCATGAAGAGGCTTATCAGGTTGCGGTAGGAGTCGGCGAATGTGCGGGAGTGGTGATTGATTTGGTTTCCACTTTGCTTTTGGAAGCCTTAGAAAAATTGGAGTTGGGTCAAGAGGCCTTGAGCGAGGGAAGATGGGCTGATAGTATTTACCATTATTATGCAGGCTTGATCAATTCTGCAAAAGCACTTTTACTAAGCGAAGATATCAGCACAAATAGCTATGCGAATATCATTGCTCAGTTTGATGAGGCTTTTGTAGCTACTGGCAAAATCAACTTAGGTGGAACTTTTGCAGAAAAAGTCTATGAAATCAATCAGCAAGAACCTACAGAAGAATTTGCAAAAACGTATGCTAAGCAAGCGTTTGAAATCTATGGCATCTTGAAAAACTATCGGGAAGAGGAGGTAAACGCATGAGAAATTTGATTCATCCTAAAGTTACTTTGCTCGGAGCGGGTCCCGGAGATCCAGAATTGATCACGCTCAAGGGAGTCCTAGCTTTGAATAAAGCGGATGTAGTGCTGTACGATGCCTTGATTGATCCAGTTTTATTGAAGCATGCGCCTAAGTCTGCGATCAAGATTTTCGTAGGAAAGCGAGTAGGAAAGCATTCAATGCCTCAGGAAGACACCAATCAACTTTGCGTCAGCCTAGCCAAAAAGCATGGACACGTAGTACGATTGAAAGGTGGCGATCCCTTCGTCTTTGGACGCGGTGCCGAAGAGATTGAATACATCGAGGCTTTTGGGATTCAGACAGAATTGATCCCTGGGATAACTTCCGCGATTGCTGTGCCTGCTTCGGTAGGAATTCCGGTCACAAAGCGCGGAGTTTCCGAAAGTTTTTGGGTGGTGACGGGTACTACTACAGCTGGCGAACTTTCTTCAGATCTAGCTTTGGCCGCACAAAGTACCGCTACCGTAGTGATCCTGATGGGGACAAAAAAGCTTCCCGAAATTGTGGCTACTTACCAAAAAGCCGGAAAGGGAAACTTACCAATAGCCATTATCCAAAGTGGAACCACCCGGGAGGAACAGATCACGGCAGGTTATATAGCTGATATTTCTCAAAAAGCTTTAGAAAACCGCGTCGAAGCTCCGGCAATTATAATTGTGGGGGAAGTGGTGAGAGAGAGCTTGAAGTTGGCAGAGATTTACCGCGAGGCAGTAAAGTACAACCTTTGAGGTGTCATTTCGAAGGAGGGACAAATTTGGTATCTCCTCGAAGGTTTTTAATTATTTTGCTTTTCAACTTTATCACCTTACGACTTTCTGTGTTATGTTGCTTTTCCAGGATCGGTATCTACTAGTAATAGGTCTAGCGTCTAGAGACGCAGGCCAACTGAAAATTTCGAACACCGAATGATGAATTTCCAATATTGAAGTACAGCTATTCCAAATCTATTGTCTTGATTCTAAACTCTTGATACTTAAAAAATGAACCACCTCTATCCCATCTTCCTCAAAGCACATGAACTTAATATCCTGCTGGTAGGCGGGGGATTTGTTGGAACGGAGAAACTTGAATTTCTACTCAAGTCCAGCCCAAATGCTCAAGTAACTGCGGTTTCGAAGGCCTTCAATCCAGAATTTTTAGAATTGGCGGAACTGTCGGAAACGGTGACTTTGATCGAAGATGTATATGATGAAAAGTATCTTGGAGGCAAGCATATTGTGATCGCGGCGACTAATGATAAAGCAGTAAATCGACAGATTCGGAATGAATCCAAGGAGCGTTTTCTCTTAGTAAATGTGGCCGATACGCCTGAACTGTGTGATTTTTACTTGGGAGGAATTGTCACCAAAGGCAATCTCAAGATCGCGATCAGCACTAATGGAAAGTCGCCGACCGCAGCCAAGCGAATTCGCCAACTTTTGGAGGAAGTACTTCCCGATGAACTGGATGATTTACTTGAAAATCTCAATGCTTATCGGACTACTTTAAAAGGAGACTTTGAGTACAAAGTCAAAGCGATGAATGAAGCGACAGAAGGATTGGTGAAAAGTAGAAGGTTAAATTCAGAAGGCTGAAATCAGTTGATTTTTGCCTTACGTTCCGATTATGTGCAAATTCCTACATTTTAGATTACTAATATGTGAAAAACACCTAATTTAAACTAATTTTTTGAGCGGAACTCGTAATTAAGTCTTGTTAGATTGATTTAAAATAGTTTTATTGGGAGCCTAATTAGTTTAAAATGATGCTACCTATTTTCCAAGATTTCCTATCCTTCCTAAAGGATCCCAAACAGGCGATTTCATATACTCAAATAAGCCCCAAGGATTTTATCCTTTTACTATTTGGTGCCTTGATTTTCATTATTCCTAGTGCGTTACTGATGGATCTGGCAGGCTTGGAACAGTTTGACTCGATTCTAGAGGATTTGATGAAAGACAATAAATGGCTAGTTGCTGTTTTGGGGGTTTTTCTTGCGCCAATTTTGGAGGAGCCTATTTTTCGACTTCATTTGGATTTAAAAAAATCTTCAATTTGGTGGGGAATCGGGCTATCCGTTTTTTTGATAAGCGAGCAATGGTATTTGGCATTGGGTTTTGTCGCCTACCTGATCTATCTATTGGTTCGGATATCAAATAATGAAACTCCAGGTTTGAAGTTTGTGGTTTATACCTCCGCTGTATTCTTTGGACTTGTTCATCTAGGTAATTATTCAAATTTCAATTTTGCAGCTCATTTTTACTGGATTCCGTTCTTGGTTGGAATACAGTTTTTCGTGGGATTAATTCTGAGCTTTATTCGATTAAATCATGGCATAAAAACAGCTATGTTATTTCATGGGGTCTATAATGGGGTGTTGATTATTCCCTATGTATATTTCTATGAGGGTTGAATTGTACCTATAGAAATCATAAAAATTCTTTTAATTAAAAACGATGAAAGTTTTTTCTAAGAGTCTTATTTTATAATTCCCCATCACATATCTCCTGATACTAGGAATAGTATTCTTTCTAGATGTCCATATTTTTGAAGGAAAGGAAGCTACTTTCTGGAATGAATTTTACTGGGAAAAAGCCATTGTATTGATCTTTTGTACATTCATTGGGGTGCTTGTGGCAGAATTAATTCGATTAAAAAAACAAGGGAAGGAAACCTCGAAACCTAGCTGATTTCATGAAATTTCAAACCTAAAATAGAAATGAAAAAATTTGGTTTAGGATTGCTATGGCTAACTATTATTGTGCTTTTCGCCAATGGATGGTATGTTTTACTTTTCACTGATGAATCCGATACTTTTCGTGTTTTGAGTATTTTTGAAACCACCCAAATCCCAGCAGGGCTTGCTTACTTTGCCTTAGCAGGCCTATTATATTATGCCTTAAGAAAGGAAAATAAGTAGAATAAAACCCAAATTCCAGCTTCGCTATTCTCTTAGTTCTTTACATCACTGCGGTGAAAAAGAATCGAAATTCTTTCTGAGATAATTTTTCCAGAGATATTATTTATTTCTCCTGCTGATCCACACCCGTCATCTCCCAATGACTCAAAGAAATCGGGATACTACCGATGCTGTTCAATTGATCAAAGAAGTCTTTGAGCTTAAATTCAATTCCTTTTTCCTCTTGAATCCGAGCATAGTCAGCCATTGCATTTTCGAGCAAATACTTCCCCGTGATGTAGCTGCTTCCATATCCAGGTTGTCTCATATATAGATGTTGCTCAAATAATAGTAACTCTTTCTCGGTCTTCATCCAGCCTCTTGGGGTATAATCCGAATGGATTCCCCCAGCTTCAATCATGGTCATTTCATTGGCTTGGGAATATAGCGAACCCAGTCCTCTTGCCGCGCGCTGGGCAATCATGATGTAAACGATCTCTCTGGATCTCGGCGAATCTTCGTACAATCCCGCATCCATGAAGATTTCTTCGACTGCTGTGGCGGTGCCTTCATTCCGAGAGTCCCAGATATTATAAAGCAACGGTTCACGACGGATTTCACTGGAATGGGGTTCGAAATCCATTCTTGCCAATTCAAACCAGTGGTAAAAATGCGAGTACAAAGGGCGAGGGTCGATATGCATTCCGATGGTAAAGAAATTTCGCTTTTCCTTTGGAATAAATGTGCCCATATGAACGCGCAAGGCAGGTTCGAAGTAGTCTTTCACGGTGACTATTTCCTTTTCACGGAGAAAACTCATTAAGCTGTTTACCCCATCTTCACTCAGTTTAGCAAATTCTTCTGGAGTATTCGCTTCGGGCAGTGGAGGCAAATCCCGATTTCGGTGCTCTTCCAATTTTAGCGAAGCCCATGCACGAGCCAATTCCCGCTTCAAAATCATCACTTCATCTTCCCAAGTCAAAGGGACTAAATGTACATTTTGAAGATACCAGGTATAGTTTTCCTTTCCAATACCTGATTCTCCGGTTTTAGTAGGAGCTTCTTTTTCCAGCCAAGCCACTAATTCTTCGGTTGAGTTCTTTGCGTCGGTAATCAAGTTGACCAATTCAGTGTCTTCAGCAATTCCCGGTAAAGCAAGAATATCCTGAAGATCTGAGATTTGTTGAGCGATGCTAGGAATGCCAGCCGCCCAGAGTTCTTTGGCATTGCCACTTAGATTTGATTCGGCTTGGGTATTAAGTGATGGAATTGCTTCAAGTTCATTTTTGAATTTTCCCCTGCTTTCTTGATCCAGTGGAAAGGAGTATTGCCAAAGCTCCAAAATCCCATGATGCGTAGGGCCTTCATGCGCCGGGACATCACTTCGCTCCGTCCAGATCGAAGTATAATAGGCTGGATCCCGCTCCCAAGGTTTGAGAATCCGATGGTTGAAATCGTAGCCATTCATCTCCGCCCAGACTATTTGGTAGTCCACTTGCTCGGTAATGCTCCAATTGGTAGTATCCATTTCCATGAGTTGCCCTTGAAGTCGCTTAAATTCAGGGCGACGTTTTTCAAAAGTCGCTTTTCGGTAATCGGGTGCGCCTTCAAGCAAAGGAGGGTTTTCGAAGGTTCTCCATTCCTTAAAAAGTGCGACCAGATCGGAGTATTCGGCTTCTGTTCTTTCAGTTTGAGGAGTGGGGCCTTGAGGATTTTTGCAAGAAAAAGCAAGTATGCAAACTAATGCAATTGACAGTAAAGTGGAGCGACTCATAAAGGTTGGCTAAAGTTAATGACACATTTAAGTTAGCATTGTCAGCTTTAGCATGCAAAGGGAATATTTTTTCTGTAAAAAATATGCAAAATAAAGATGAACTATAAGTGATTTTAGGATGAAACAATCTAAAAAACCAATAAAAAACCTAAAAAATGAATAATTGAAGTTTTTGAGACTATTTATATAAAAGTGAATAAATAGAATGGATTACAATTGAAATAGCTTTCTATGCAATGAAATATTTTTTTTCAGAAATATGATTTTGTAAAGTTTTAATCAATAAAAATCATATATTAAAAAATGAATGTACGCTACTTTGCCAGTAACTGCATTTAACATTTAACGAATGAGGTTAAAACCTGAGCTTGGTGCACATCGGTCATAGGACACCTGTAACCCGTCTAGTAAAGCAAAGGAAATAAGGTTACTGGCAGAATTCCGTATAACCATATATTATAATTACTAAACCAACATATTTATGAAAAACTACAAACACCTTTTGGTATTCCCGGCACTTCTGGGATTAGCAGTGTCTTGCGCTGAGATCATCGAAAATGATCCGGTTTTATCTGAAAAGACTACATCTGCACTACAGCAAAATTTTGTACCGGGTCAGCTTTTAATTAAGCTGAAAACGGTGACTACTAAATCTAGAATATCGGATGATATTTTGGCTTCTGTGGAGGGTACTATCGTGGAGGAGATTAAGACTGGAGCGATGCAACTTGCGAATGCCAGAAAAGGCGGAAAAACTGGAGACTTGATTCTGGTGGATTCAAAATTAGGTACGATGGCGGCAATCGAAAAATTGAAATCAATGCCTGAGGTGGAGTATGCAGAGCCAAACTGGATCTATCAGCATTTTGCAACTTCCAATGACCCTTACTTTACAAATAACTCCCTCTGGGGAATGTCTGCAGGTGGGAATCAATTCGGTAGTCAAGCTGCATCTGCCTGGGCTAATAATAAAATTGGAAGTGCAACCGTCTATGTCGGTATAATTGACGAAGGCTATATGTACGAGCATGAGGACTTAGCAGCAAATGCAGGCGTCAATCCTGGCGAAATCGCTGGAAATGGTGTAGATGATGATGGCAATGGACTAGTAGACGATGTGTATGGATGGGATTTCGCTGGTAACAACAGTAGTTTATTTGACGGGACTGGAGATGACCATGGGACGCATGTGGCTGGAACAATCGGCGGCGTGGGTGGAAATGGAACAGGTGTCGCTGGAGTAGTTTGGAATGTGAAACTAATGGGTGCAAAATTCTTAGGAAGCCGAGGTGGTACAACTTCAAATGCAATAAAGGCAGTGGATTACTTCACAGATCTAAAGCAAAGCCAGGGAATCAACGTAGTAGCAACAAACAATAGCTGGGGTGGAGGAGGATATTCTCAAGCTTTGAAAGATGCAGTCGATCGAGCTAATGTTGCGGGGATTTTATTTATTGCTGCCGCAGGTAACTCAGGCACGAATAATGATGCCTCAGCTAGCTATCCATCAAATTACGATAGTCCGAATGTGATTGCAGTAGCTTCTATTACTAGCAGTGGTGCATTGTCTAGCTTCTCTCAGTATGGAGCAACTACTGTAGACATCGGAGCCCCGGGATCTGGGATTTGGTCAAGCATACCGGTGGCAAGCGGTAAGGGTAAAAGAGCTACGATAGGATCTGGATATGCTAGTTACAATGGAACATCAATGGCCACTCCGCATGTATCAGGAGCTGTGGCGCTTTATGCTTCCCTTAATCCTAATGCTACTGCTGCTCAGATTAAAGCAGCACTTTTGAATTCCGCTACGCCAACTCCGTCTTTGGTAGGAAAAACTGTAACAGGCGGAAGATTAAATGTTTCTGGCTTTTAATTAAATCAATAAAGATTCAATCAAAAGAGAGTCTCCACCAGAGACTCTCTTTTTTTGCTAAACCACGTTCGATCACACAATGAATATCGGGTTTTTCGTGTAGGATAATTTTTAATTCAAATGATTGAATTTGATAAGGCAAAACCCTGTCATTACATCTCTAATTTTTTATTTCCCCTAGTTCCCGTATTTTTGGGTATTCTTAAAAATAGCATTTCAAATTTCAGTTTATGGCATATTTATTTACTTCAGAGTCCGTTTCTGAAGGGCATCCAGATAAAATAGCAGATCAAATCTCTGACGCGCTGATTGACAACTTTTTAGCTTTTGATCCTAATTCCAAAGTGGCTTGTGAAACGTTGGTTACCACAGGTCAGGTATTCTTGGCAGGTGAGGTAAAGTCAGATATTTACCTTGACGTTCAGAAAATTGCCCGTGACGTGATCAATCGTATTGGATACACTAAAAGTGAATACATGTTCGAAGGCAATTCTTGCGGGGTGCTTTCTGCGATTCATGAGCAATCTTCAGATATCAATCAAGGTGTGGATCGTGCAAACCCGGAAGAGCAGGGCGCGGGAGATCAGGGAATGATGTTTGGCTATGCTACAAATGAAACAGAAAACTTTATGCCGCTTGCGCTGGATCTTTCGCATATGATCCTTAAGGAGCTGGCAGCAATGCGTAGAGAAAATAAAGAGATCAACTACCTCAGACCAGATTCCAAAGCACAAGTAACCATTGAATACAGTGATGACAACGTGCCCCAGCGAATTGAAGCAATCGTGGTGTCTACCCAACACGATGATTTTGACGAAGAAGCGACCATGCTCGCTAAGATCAAATCCGATATCATTTCGATCTTGATTCCAAGAGTAAAAGCTCAGCTCAAGCCGGAGCTTCAGAAGCTCTTCACTGAAGATGTCAATTACCACATCAACCCAACGGGAAAGTTCGTGATCGGAGGACCGCACGGCGATACTGGTTTGACTGGTAGAAAGATAATCGTGGATACGTACGGAGGAAAAGGAGCACACGGTGGTGGAGCTTTTTCAGGAAAAGATCCATCTAAAGTGGATCGATCAGCAGCTTATGCAACACGTCATATTGCAAAAAATATGGTAGCCGCGGGAATCGCAGATGAAATATTAGTTCAGGTGTCTTATGCCATTGGTGTTGCGGCTCCGATGGGAATCTATGTGAATACTTATGGTACATCCAAAATAGATTTTCACGATGGAGAAATAGCTAAAAAAGTTGAGGAACTCTTCGATATGCGTCCTTATGCAATTGAGCAGCGATTGAAATTGCGCAACCCGATCTATGAGGAGACAGCCGCTTATGGGCATATGGGAAGAGTAAATGAAGTGGTGAGGAAGACGTTTTATTCGCCTTATCGAGATGAGATTGTTTTGGACGTGGAGCTCTTCACTTGGGAAAAACTCGATTATGTCGAACGAATCAAATCGGCATTTGGAATCTAAAAATACTAGCCTCGCGAATTTCGGGAGGCTTTTTTTATGGAAAAGGGATTCAACCGCAAAGTTCGCAAAGGATTCACCAAGAATAACAATAGTGAATTTTAAGCTCAAGCTCAGAAGAGAGAAGTTAGTTTAATAACCTCTTTTAATTTGGGGTTGATTTTTAGCTAGAGGCTTTTTCAAAAAAACTTTTGAAAAGCTAACCTAAGAAAATAAAATTCGTATTTTGAATTAATTAATACGGTCATATGCGAAAGATATTTTATCTATTTTTGATTTTCGGGATGCTTAATGAGCTGAAAGCACAGGGAACGGTCACTTTTAAAGAAAATATTTTCAATAACAATCGCTTCAAGATTGATGGTCAGGAAGCCAAGGCACCGGAGGTAGCACGATTGATGGCTAACTTCGAGTCCAGTCAGAAAAACTTCGTGGAAGGGCATAAGCAGATGCGAATCGGTAGTGGGTTGAAGATTGTGGGAATTGGAGTCTTGGTGGGAGCTTTGGTCAACTATGGGCTTTCAGGTTTTACTCCAGATGGCGTGAGTACTTTTTTTTTGATATCCACTGCTGGTGCCGGCGTTGGAACAATTGGTCTTGCTATTAGAAATAAAGGGAAAAGTCGGGTCGAAACTGCTGTTGCTGAATACAATTATTTGAAAGATAGAGGAAATTACAATGAAGTGAGTCTTCGAGCTGCTCCAGGGAAAATCGGTTTAGTTTTTAACTTTTAGATCATGAAAAAAACAATTCTCCTTATTTTATTCAGTTTTATTTGCTGGTCTCTAATGGCTCAGGAAACCCCATTTTTAAAACTTAATATCCATAAAAATTTCCTCAACCAGAAAATCGATTTTTTGGAGGGTCCTAAGGTATTATCTAAGATGGAAATACAAACACTGATGTCTCAAGCCACTCCTGAAACGGCAGATCTGTACAGAAAGTCGGTCTCAACACAGCAGATCGCTAATATATTTTCCATCGGTGCTTTTGCTTCTGTGATTGGTACAACTGTCTACATTGTGGCACCTCATCAGCAGTCCTCACAAATGAGTAATCTTACTTGGCCCTTATTGATTTCCAGCATGGCGTTTGAAATTGGCTCAGGAATTTTCAACCGCAGTGCAAGAAATATAGCTCGAAAGGCAGTGGATTCTTATAATTTTGGTAGAAAAGATCAGCCTGTTTACTTTGAAGAAAATCGTATCGATCAGCCGCTTTTCAGCCATGTAATCCGATTCTAAAATCAGAAAGCTAAAGTCAAAATCAGGAAGCTAAAGTGAGAAGTCTGAAATCCCATTTTCAGCTTCCTAAATTACATTTAAGATTTAAGAAAACATTTCCTCGATCAGCTCAGTGTAAAATTCCTTCACGTCTTTGCCAATCGCTTTGACTTGCTGAGAGATCAGGCTTGTTTCTGTCTGTCCGGGGACGGTGTTGATTTCGATAAAGTAGAATTGGGCAGTTTCCTTTTGCAAGAAATAATCGATTCGGACGGCGCCTTTGCAATTCAGTTTCTCATAAACCTGCGTGGCGATCCGACCAACACGCTCCACTTCTTCAGTATTCATTCTGCCCGGAGTGATTTCCTCAGTCATACCAGCAATGTATTTTGACTCAAAATCAAAAAACTCCTTGCTGCTGACGATCTCAGTAGAAGGTAATACGTTGATTTCACCTTTTCCCCGAAATGCGCCTATCGAAAATTCTCTTCCTGATATAAACTCTTCAACGAGTACTTGGGTGTCTTCGGAAAAGGCTTTGTCCAAAGCGGCGGGTAATTCTTCCCAAGTTTTCACTTTGCTCATCCCGATAGAGCTACCTCCATTGTTCGGTTTTATGAAAAGTGGTAAAGTTAGTTCCGAATCAATTCGGGAAATATTTGCTGCTGAGTTTTCAAAAAGTTGGATGGACTTCGCTATATGAAGTTCAGGGATATCGTCTACGATGGCTTTGGTGTAGCTTTTATTCATGGTAATCGCCGAAGTGAGTTGGTCGCAAGTCGTATAAGGCAATCCAATCATATCGAAGTAGCCAGCGAGCTTTCCATCTTCACCAGGTGAACCGTGGAGGATATTAAAAATGCCATCGAACTTAATTTTTTCACCGTTGATCGTAAGGCTAAAATCGTTGAGATCCACCATTACTTTCTCACCAGTCTCGGTGAGATGATGCCAATTTCCTGGATAAATAAAGATTTTATACACATCGTACCGTTCCTTATCGATGATTTTTTCAACTACGGCGGCGCTTTTCAGTGAGATCACTGATTCTCCGGTGTAGCCACCAGTTACAAGGGCGATTCTTTTCTTCATATATGGAGTCAATGGGTATGCGAATTAGCCGATTTTTTGCGGAAAGGGGAAAGAAATTCCTAAGATTTCCTAAGATTTTGGCCATCTATCACTACGAAGTTTCAAAGACTTAAGCGCTTCCTTATATTCGTAGACGATATTTTGGTATTCACCCAAATTTTAGAAACATGATTAAAAGTACGAAATCTGCGTTTTTGGCGCTTTTCCTATTAGCTTTTGCAACTGCGACCCTTTCCGCTCAGGAACTCAAAAAAATAACATTGGAGGATGTGTTTAAGAAAAACACCTTTTTCCAACAGACAGTCCGAGGTATCAATTGGATGAAAGACGGACAGTATTATTCATCTCAGATCAATCAAATGGGCTACCCGATGGTAGTGAAAATCCATGTGACCACTGGTGAACAGGAGGGAGTTTTACTGGATGGAAAAGCTCTTGGGTTAAATTTTTCAAATTATTCATTCAACGCGGATGAATCTAAAGCTTTGGTCGCAACGGATGTGGAATCGATTTATAGACGATCTTCCAAAGGGATTTTCTACGTGGTAGATATGGCTACTGGTGAAAAGCAGCAATTGGTGGACGGAGTCAAAATCTCTTATACAACGCTATCTCCGGATAATGATAAGGTGGCTTTTGTTAAGGACAATAACCTTTTCATGGTAGATCTTGGAAGCAACAAACTGACTCAAATCACCAAAGATGGAGAATGGAATAAAATTATCAATGGTGCTGCAGATTGGGTTTATGAAGAAGAGTTTTCCATGGCGCAGGCATTCAAATGGTCTCCTGACGGTAAAAAAATCGCCTTTATCCGATTTGATGAATCAGAAGTGCCCGAGTTCAATATGCAGCTCTGGGGTCAACTCTATCCAAAGGATTACAAATTCAAATATCCAAAAGCTGGAGAAAAGAATTCCGATGTGAGTATTCATGTGTACGATCTGGCTTCTTCAAAAATTCAAAAAATCGATGCTGGAAACGAATCTGATATTTATTTACCTAGAATCTATTGGACCAAGGATGCCAATCAGTTAGCCTTTATTCGTCTGAACCGTCTCCAAAACCAGATGGATTTGTTTCATGCTAATGCGGCAACTGGAGTTAGTAAATTGATCATTTCGGAGACTTCCAAGACCTATGTCGATCTGGATTACAATGATGATCTGAAGTACCTCAATGATGGAAAGACTTTTATCCGAACCTCCGAGCAGGACGGATCCAAGCATATCTACCATCACAATCTGGACGGGAGTCTGATTCGCCAGATTACTACTGGAAATTGGGAAGTGACTGAGATGGTAGGAGTCGATGAGAAATCGAAAAAAATCTACTTTGTCTCCACAGAGGTATCACCTCTTGAACGCAATTTCTACGTGATCGGATTGGATGGAAAAGGTAAAAAAGCAATGACTCCTGCCAATGGAACTCATTCGATCAATATGAGTCCAGATCATCGGTTCTTCATAGATTATTATTCTACCACTGCTAAGCCGGTTACCGTGACGTTAAATGAAGCCAGCGGAAAGCAGCTCAAAGTATTGGAAGACAATGCCTCGCTAAATAAAACCTTATCGGCCTTCTCAATTGGAAAGAAGGAGTTCTTCACTTTCCCCACTGTTGGGGGCTCCAGTTTGAATGGCTATCTCATCAAACCTGTAGACTTTGATCCGAATAAGAAATATCCGGTGCTCATGTATGTTTATGGCGGTCCAGGTTCTCAAAATGTATTAAATGCCTGGGCAGGTACCCGAGACCTATGGCATCAGGCTTTGGTAGCAGAAGGAATAATTGTTGCCTGTATCGATAACCGCGGAACTGGAGCTCGAGGTCGTGATTTCAAGCATGCTACTTATGCAAATCTGGGAGCTTTGGAAACAGTTGATCAAATCGAGGGTGGAAAATATTTAGCCAAACTGCCATTTATTGATCCTGCCCGAGTGGGAATCTGGGGTTGGTCCTATGGTGGATACATGTCTTCTCTGGCATTGATGAAAGGAAATGATGTCTTCAAAACAGCGATTGCAGTGGCGCCTGTAACTACTTGGAGATATTACGATACGATCTATACCGAGCGCTATTTGCAGACGCCACAGTTGAATCCAGCCGGATACGATGACAATAGCCCGATCATGCATGTGAATAAGTTGAAAGGGAATTTTCTCTTGATCCACGGCACAGGGGATGACAATGTGCATTTCCAAAACTCAGTGGATCTGGTCAATGCGCTGATCACTGCTGACAAACAGTTTGAGACCTTCTACTATCCTAACCGAAGTCATGGAATCTCTGGAGGTAATACCACCTGGCACCTGTATTCGATGATGACGGATTTCTTGAAGAGAAAACTTTAAAGGAAAAGAAAGGGGCCAAGTTTTAATTTGGCCTCTTCCTTTTTTAGTCAATTCGAATCTGATCCAGATAGAATTTCATGCGGGTATGATCCCGAGGCAAAAAGTCAATCTTATCGATTTTGTCCAGCTTGTGATTGTAGAATACCTCTACATATTCATTTTCGAGCAAGTAGAGATTGACCTTATAGCGGTAATAGCGAATCCCCACGACGAAAGTGCCCTCTGTATAGAGGGTGTTTATTTTTTTGTGAAAAGGGAGACTTACAAATTCTTCTTTACTCATAATCAACATTGGAGATACTAAATTAATGAAATTTCAAGTTTTTTTGGAAAGAAAAAGTTGAAAACTTGAGCGCAGTCACTTATACTTGAATTCTCATAAACCTGTATGCTTCAACAAAGATTCCAAGTATCCACATTTCTATTTTTAGCACTATTGATTTTTAATTTTTCCTGTGCCTCCAAAAAGAAGGTGGTAAATGAACCCTTCAATCAAGTAATCTCTACAGCCAAAAGTTATACTGGAACGCCTTATAAATACGGAGGAACTACCCGATCAGGAATAGATTGTTCGGCATTGGTTTATCACTCTTTTTACTCGGTTGGGATTAATATGCCTAGGACCTCAGCGTCACAAAGTGAGCAAGGGGAAAGTATTAAAAATAATGAAATCAAGCCGGGTGATCTGCTTTTTTTCGCGACCGGAAGAAAGCGGAAACAAGTTACGCACTCAGGGATAGTGACAGAGACCTCCAAATCTGACATTCGATTTATTCATTCTTCCACTTCGCTTGGAGTATCTGAGGATTACTTGAGCAATGTCTATTGGGCGAAAGCTTTTTTGTTTGCTAGAAGAGTGTTGGATTGATTCCGATCAGCTTTTTTGGCACCAAGTGCATTTTAAAATCTAAAATGAAAGAATGACCCGATTATTTTCCAAATATCCTTTGGTATTAGGCTTTTCTGCTTAATTTTGCGGTCGAATTAAAAAAGCACATCCTTTTACATTTCTATTATCAAATGGCAAATATTGGAAAGATAACTCAAGTAATCGGGCCCGTAGTGGACGTTTCCTTCGAAGGCAGTAAACTACCTAACATCCTTGACGCTGTGGAAGTAACCAAAGAAAACGGTCAAGTGGTCGTGATGGAGGTTCAGCAACACTTGGGTGAAGACAGAGTACGTACAATCGCAATGGACTCTTCTGAGGGAATGGTTCGTGGTATGGAAGTAAGAGATTTGGGTCAACCTATCTCAGTTCCTACTGGTGAAGGAATTAAAGGCCGACTTTTCAATGTGGTTGGTGAAGCCATTGATGGTTTACCACAATTACCTCCAGGAAAGCGTCTTCCAATTCACAGGTCTGCACCTCGATTTGAGGACCTTTCAACCTCCACTGAAATTCTTTTTACTGGAATTAAAGTAATTGACTTGATTGAGCCTTATGCTAAAGGTGGTAAAATTGGATTGTTTGGTGGAGCCGGTGTAGGTAAGACTGTATTGATTCAGGAGTTGATCAACAACATCGCAAAGGCTTACGCAGGTTTATCTGTATTTGCCGGTGTAGGTGAAAGAACCCGTGAGGGAAATGACTTGCTTCGTGAGATGATCGAGTCAGGCATCGTGACTTACGGGGATGAATTCGTTCACAGTCTGGAGACAGAAGGTGGATGGGATCTTTCCAAAGTAGATTTGAAAAAATTAGAAGATTCTAAAGCAACTTTTGTGTTTGGTCAGATGAATGAGCCTCCTGGGGCGCGTGCACGAGTAGCCTTGACCGGATTGACTTTAGCAGAATATTATAGAGATGGTGATGGAGAAGAAGCTGGAAAAGATATCCTTTTCTTCATCGACAACATTTTCCGATTTACTCAGGCTGGATCCGAAGTGTCAGCACTTCTTGGCCGTATGCCTTCAGCAGTAGGTTACCAGCCAACTTTGGCAACGGAAATGGGGACCATGCAAGAGCGAATCACTTCCACTAAGAATGGTTCAATTACATCAGTTCAGGCCGTTTACGTTCCTGCTGATGACTTGACTGACCCGGCTCCAGCGACGACTTTCGCGCACTTGGATGCAACCACAGTACTTTCTAGAAAAATCGCCGAACTTGGAATTTATCCAGCTGTGGATCCTTTGGATTCCACGTCCCGAATTCTTTCTCCGGATATTCTTGGTGAAGAGCATTATGGTTGTGCGCAGCGAGTGAAAGAGATTCTTCAGCGATACAAAGAATTGCAGGATATCATTGCGATCTTGGGTATGGAAGAGCTTTCTGAGGAAGATAAGCAAGTCGTGCACAGAGCAAGACGTGTACAGCGTTTCTTGTCTCAGCCGTTCTTCGTAGCTGAGCAGTTCACGGGCTTAAAAGGTGTCTTGGTAGATATCAAGGATACGATCAAAGGATTCACCATGATTATGGATGGAGAATTGGATCACCTTCCTGAGGCAGCGTTCAACTTGGTTGGTAGCATTGAAGATGCGATCGCTAAGGGAGAGAAAATGTTGGCTGAAGTTAGATAAATCAGTTATCGGTTTGCGGTTGTCAGTTTTGATAACCCAAAACTTTAACTTTTAATATATTACCGAAGAACTTCCTTTATGATTTTCTAAAAGAGGTCTCCAAACGATAAAAATCCATGCAGTTAGAAATCGTCACACCGGACAAAAAAGTATTTCAAGGTGAAGTATCCGAGGCCAGTTTTCCTGGTGCCAACGGAGTATTTCAGGTTTTGACTAATCACGCCCCTTTGGTTTCTGCACTTGCAAAAGGAGCAGTTTCATTTACCACTGCCGAAGGCAAGGAATCTATGATTGTCGATGGAGGAGTGGTGGAAGTAAAAGACAATGTAATTGTATTGCTGGCTGAGAAAGTAGTCGGCTAATCCTAGAAAAATAAATTCAAAAAAAAGTCCAATTCGAATGAGTTGGACTTTTTTGGTTTTAGCAGCTTAACTTTTCCAAAGTTTGAAACTTTGGAAAAGTTAGGTACTCCCTATTTTTCAATTGGACGAAGGACAGCTCGTTTGATGTATTTTTCATCTGATTTCATCAGGCTGCCTTCGTAGAAGTAAAGTGTATCATTGACTACTCCAGCAAGCATTCCGATATCAACAATATTTCTGGGATTGGAGGTTTCGTACCACTGTTTCTCTTTTTTGTTATAAATCATTAAGTGGGATTTTCGGTCTAATCCTTTGCTCTCGTCACCGATTAACCATGTTTGGATTATAATTAGCTTATTAGTTCCATGAATTGAATTGAAATAGTGGTTTTTAGGAATTTGGAATTTTTGAGGGAAACCGGTTTTGTTCATTTCCTCAAAAGAATAGATTTGTTCAGCACCTTCTAGTTGATAGTCAAAATACCTGCTTTTGGGCAACGGGATTTGTTCTAGAAACTTTCCAAAATCATTGGTATCATATCTTCTGATCAGCCGCTCATGTGGAAAGGTGATGTAAAGCGATTCATCACCAGCACTTAGCTTAAGGTAATCTGCTGCGCTCAAGGAACCCTCGATATTTTTTATCACATCGGGATATTCCAAAAAGGGATCTCCGACCATTCGACCCTCCTCATCAAAAAAATGGATCAATTTTCCACTTTCCTTATAATATTTTGGGTTGAACTGTTCAAATTCTGAGGATGCTAATTCGACTAGAAAACCGTCTTTAATTCTTTTGAACTTGGATTCCATGATTTTAATCTCCTTGCCATCGGGCAACTCAAGTTTGATCTTTTTGATCAATTCTTGATCCTCAACCTGAAAGACTAGAACTGATTCGCTTCGTTTATCCAAGATGTAAACAATGGGATATT
Source organism: Planctomycetota bacterium (assembly GCA_047612305.1). Taxonomy (GTDB): domain Bacteria; phylum Bacteroidota; class Bacteroidia; order Cytophagales; family Cyclobacteriaceae; genus Algoriphagus. The sequence goes on from JBLGAM010000040.1 coordinate 18,941, forward strand.
CTGAGGCATCAAAATAGGAAGGTAAGAAGGAGCCTATTGGGTAGTCCCCAGAAGCTATTCGCTTTCGCTGTTCTCCTGAAATATGATAAAATCCTACCCCAGGAGACCGGTAGGACGCTACTCCAATTAAGCTGTCTCCAATTAACTGAACATGAAATAAACTATTTAGGAAAAATTTGCTCTCATCTACTTTTATTGAATCGACAAAATCAAGATCCAACAAAAGAGGTAGGGCATTTTCCCCAGTTGATTTCTTGCAAGAAATCAACATGAAAAATGCCACTACTAGTACAATATATTGTTTCATAAAATTAATTACTGCATTGGCCAGCTACCATATCCTTTACCACCATCTTCTCCTTGTCCAGGACAGTGCCAATTTAGAACATCACTACATATCCATACTTCGCATCCAAATGGATCTACAAACATCTCGTATATAAGACTACTTATTGCCTGAGCTGGCTTCACACCACTGCAATACTACCCAGCACCATCCCTAGCACGACAGGGTCATTATCATCATTTTTTTCATAAAATTGATTTTTAAAAGTTGATTAATTTATTGGCTGGCCTGACGTTTTAAAACTATAAAATTCTGCTGAAAACTGCAATACGGATGAGATGAGCTTAGTTGTTAATTATTTAAAAGTCGGTTTTTTTGAATAATTCAAATTTAGTTCAAGATGCTTTTAGTGACTTTTGTTCCCGATAAGAAAGATTTTCTAGATGAAGTATAAAAAAATCGTATTTCTGGATGATCTAATAAATCATTAGGAATAACTTCTAAAATAAGTATTGATTTGAAATAAAATTGCCTACTTTTGCATCCGAAAGGGGGTGAACACTATGATCATTGTAAACGTAAAAGAGAACGAATCAATCGAAAAGGCGCTGAAGCGTTTTAAGAAGAAATTTGATAAGACTGGTGCTGTTAGAGAATTGAGAGCGAGACAAGCTTTTGTAAAACCTTCTATCGTAAGAAGAGCGCAAGTCATCAAGGCGGCATATAAGCAGAAACTTCAGAATGAAGCAAACGGCTAAACAGTCTTGATTGTAAAATATCTAAAGCAGCACTCAAAAAGTGCTGCTTTTTTTTGCTCTAAAGGTGAATGAACTTACTTCTCCTTCTCCAATATTCCACTAACTTCATGATCAATCCTGAACAATGATCGATTCATTCATCAACTATTTGGAATATGAGAAGAAAGCTAGTCCCCATACTGTGACAGCTTACAGACATGATTTGGAACAGTTTCAGGAATTTGTCTTGCTTTCTTTCGAGAAAGATTCAATTTCTGAAGCTGATCATACCGAGATCAGAGCCTGGGTGATAGACTTGGTAGATGAAGGTCTCAGTAGTACGACAGTAAATCGAAAAATGGCAACTCTTCGATCTTTCTATAAATTTTTGCTCCGCTCCAGGCTGATTAAAAAGGATCCTACCTATAAGTTAAAATCTCTTAAAAACCCTAAAAGACTTCCTGAATTTGTACAAGAATCGACCATTGATTCCGTTCTAGAAGAAGCGGTATATGAAGCAACTTTTGAAGGACAATGTGACAAAATGATTATGGAGTTTTTATACCAGACTGGAGTCAGGCTATCCGAACTGATCGGATTGAAATGGTCTGACATTAATCTTATAGAAGGGTCGGTCCGTGTGCTAGGAAAGCGAAAAAAAGAGCGAATAATCCCTATTACATCTGCACTAAAACGGAATATCCTATCGTATCAAAAAGTATTTGAAGAAAGGTTTTCAAATGGCAGACAAAGTGACTATTTTATTGTGACTAATCAAGGAAAGCAAAGTTACCCTATGCTGATTTATCGTACCGTTAGGCATTATTTAGATCTTTTTGCGCAAACTTCCAGTAGGAGTCCGCACGTTTTAAGACATACATTTGCCACCCATTTATTAAACAAAGGGGCTGACCTTAATGCAGTCAAAGATTTGCTGGGTCATGCAAATTTGGCAGCCACACAGATTTATACCCATAATTCACTCGAAAAACTTAAGGCGGTGTTCGAACAGGCACATCCGAAAGCATAATTAATTAATTGTTCAATAACTAAATGCAAATCAATATGAAACTGCAGATGCACTCCATTCATTTCGACGCAGATCGAAAACTGATCGATTTTATCCAGAAAAAAGCTGATAAACTGGATACCTTTTACGATCAAATTATTGACGGAGAGGTTTTTATGAGACTTGATAAAAATGATAATATGGCCAATAAGATTGTAGAAATTAAGCTTAATGTCCCTGGAAAGCAATTCTTTGCCAAGAACCAGTCTGACTCCTTCGAAGCAGCTGCGGACGAGGCGGTAGAAGGTCTAAGAAGGCAAATAAAGAAGTATAAAGAAAAATTAGTGCTAGCTAGGCAATAACTTTCTTGCCATTTTTCGTATAAACCCTCAGGATACTGAGGGTTTTATTTTTTAACTGACTTTTATATGAAAAACACGGACTACTATTCCAGACTATTTTGGGGAGTTGCTCTATTAATTTCTGTAGCCAAAGTGATTTTTACACTTAGGCCTGAGATTAATCTCTTTACTGAAGAGGCTCAATATTGGCTTTGGTCTCAAAATCTTGAATGGCATTATTACTCCAAACCGCCTTTAATCGCTGCATTTAATAAAATAAGCACATCTATTTTTGGTGACACAGAAATAGGGGTCAGAATCAATGCAATACTTCTAGGTCTCGGGACTTCCTGGATAGTATTCTTATTTAGTGATTACCTGTATAAAAGTAAAAAAATAGCATTCTGGGCATCATTTTTTTTAATGTGTATGCCCTTTTGGATTTTGTTCTCAACTTTTCATTTGACAGATTCCGAGTTACTATTTTTTTGGATATTAAGTCTTTATTGGCTGTATAGAGGATTGAAGGAGCAAAAGCGTTCTTGGTGGATCTTAGCAGGTTTAGCTACAGGTATTGGATTGATGGCCAAAAGTATTATGATAGTCATAGGTCCGATGGTTCTCGTTTATCTGCTTTGCACTCGCCAATGGAAGAAAAATCAATACTCATTTTTCCTTTTCTTGCTTTTAGGTGCGATTGGCTTCCTACCAACTTTTATCTGGAATTGGCAAAATGATTTCAATACCTTTCGACATTTGGCTAGCTTAGGCGGAGTCTCAGGCTCAGAGGATGGGTTTCAGTTCCTTAAATGGCTCCCTAGACTAGGTGAGTATCTTCTAGGTCAGCTGGCAATGATATCTATTTTTTTGCTACCTATTTTTTTCTATCCCCTCAAAAGTTTGAAGTCAGCATTAGATTCAAAAACAACCTTTATTCTTTTACCAGTTTTTTTCTCGTGGCTTGGGTTTGGGTTGCTGACAATTTTCACTGATGTAGAAGCTAATTGGCCAGCTTTTGCCTATGTGACTTTACCGATCTTCATGAGTAAATGGATCTCAGAGCAATCGTTTAAATGGGAAAAAGTGAGAAACTTAGGAATTGCATTTAGCCTAAGTCTTCCTCTAATTTTGGTTCTTCCTGAAGTTTTCCCCTTGAAAAATCTTGAACTTATAAAAAGCATCGAGCGTAATTCATTTAAAAGACTTACTGGTTATCTGGATTTGGGTAAAAGAATTGACTTCCTGGAAGATAGCCTTGCAATTGAACAACCGATTATATTTTCAGAAACTTATCATATGGCCTCAGAGCTTGCTTTTTATCTCGAAGATCATCCTCAGACTTATACCATCAATGTAGGTGCTCGGAAGAATCAATTTGATCTCTGGGAGGGAATAGAGAAATATAAATGTATGCCCAGAAAAGCGATTTTTGTCAGTTGGAATTTAGATTCTCCAGAAGAGGTTACTTATTTTGAGCAACTGCTTTACGAAGAAAACTTCCAAGTGGAATTTAGAGGCGATTCGCTGAGAACAGCCAAAATCCGAGTTTTTGAAAATCTTTTGGATTATAAGCCTGTTCGTTCAGATACTTTCTGAATTATTTTTTCTCCAGCCAAAAATAGATTTTGCCGTTTTCTAAAAGCAAACTTTCAAATTCAGGACTTCCCGCGGCCAAGAGTAAATCTGGAATCGCTTTAGAGTCCCAATTCACCATTTTGGTAATGATTTGGTATTGAGAAGTATCTACTTTTTGTAGGAGCTTATCCTCGATAATCAAGTTTGAAAATAGATTTAATCGTTCTTCCCAGCCTTCCTTTGGCAAATCAATTAAATCATAATTCGGCCCAAGCCCTATTCTGATTTTACTGCTTACATGGAGATTACCGACAAAAGCAATCTGTTGATCTTCCAAAATCTGATTTTTAGCTACGAATTTATTGATCTGCTGTCCTTGATCTGGAAGGGAAATCCTGAAAGTAATTGTAGAAGCAAAATAGAAAAGAAGTAAAATACTATAGGAAATAGCCTTTGGGAGTTTTTCACTCAAGAAAAATAGTCTGATCAAATAGATTAGAACCAAAAATCCAAAAGCAATTTGAAACCAAATCCAGAATTCAAAAGTCATTTTGAAATTTAGCCACAAGCTGAAAAGAGTAACAATTAAATTTAAAATCAACAAAACTGCTAAAGCGATTTTCAAGCTATTTTTTTGAATTTCAAATTTAGCTTCAATTAAAAACCACCCGATCCAAACGGCAATAACTGGTGCTACAGGTAACAGATATCGCTCATAAAATTTACTCGTCAGCGCACCCATTCCCAAAATCGCTAAAGTCCATACTACTGCAAAAATGAAAAAGGCCGGATTTTGACCCCAAAGCTTTTGAACCGTCTCTTTGCTTTTCTTCAAGCCAAAAAAGATCCAAGGGAGAAACATTACATTCAGAAGCAGGAATGCTAAAAGTCCATTTTGTAAGATCAGAAGAAATCTGGAAGTGACCCGTGTGCCTACCTGATCGTGCAGGAAGCCATCTAGAAATGACGGACCATGAATTTCCCACATGGCACCAAACCAAAAAAGGCCAATAAAAATTCCCGTAAGAATTGCAGGATAATAGAGAATTGTTTTCCAGTGGATTCGATTCCGAGGATTGAAAAGTAAAACTCCAAATCCCAAAGCTCCAAGAGCTGCGGCCGGAAGGCCTTTGACTTCAAAAGCCAAAGCCAAACTAATATAAAGTATCCAGAGATACTTTTTTGGGGCTTCATTGCCAAAACGAATCAGGCCCGCAAAACCCGCGGCGCTTGCAGTCATTGTCAATACTAGCAAAACATCAGGAATGGAGCGGGTTGCCGAAAATATCAATACTGGATTGGCCGCCATAATCAAGGCTGAAATTCCTGCAACTCGAAGATCAGCAAAAAGAGTTTTGGAGAGTAAATAAGTAAGCCCTACAGTCGCGGCACCTGCAATAAGAAAGAAAAGCCGCGAAGCAAAAGGCGTAACCCCAAAAAGTTTGAATCCTGCTAAAACAGCCCAATAAGTTAAAATAGGTTTTTTAAACCGCAGCTCACCACTCCCTAAATAAGTTGTAAGATAATCACCGTTTTGAAGCATTTTCACCGCTGCATCGGTGTAGTACATTTCGTCTGGATAGTGCATATGAAAACTCAATGCAAAGGGCCCTACCAAGACTGTAAACACAGCTATGACTACCCAAGGATTGATTTCGTATGCTTTTTGAGACATGCCGTAAAGATAAGGCGAAAGGGATAAGAGTCCCCAAATTTTATTCTGCTTGTGGGTAAGTTCATCGCTAATTTTGCCGCAGGCAGGAAAAAGCCCTATTTTTAACGAAATTTTAGCATATGGGCAAGCCACTATTATCAGTTGTGATTACCGTTTACAACGAGGAAGACAATATTAAACCTCTTTTAGATCAAACTTACGCCGCATTAGCTGCGATCGATTATGAGGTGATTTTGATCGAGGATGGGTCCACTGACGGAACTGTACGTGAAGTGAAAAAATATGCGAATGAGCGCACCAAACTCATTATTTTTAATCGTAACTATGGACAGACCACAGCATTGGCTGCTGGAATAGATATGGCTACAGGTACTTTTATCGCGACCATGGATGGAGACCTGCAGAATGATCCCACAGATCTGCCGATGATGCTGAATAAAGCGATTGATGAAGATTGGGATGTGGTAGCAGGTCGTCGTGCAAATCGGAAAGATGGTTTTGTACTAAGAAAAATTCCTAGCAAAATCGCAAACTGGGTGATCCGAAATACTACAAAAGTTTACCTGAACGATTACGGCTGTACATTAAGGGTGTACAAAGCTGAAATTGCCCAGGGAATGGGGCTCTATGGCGAATTACACCGTTTCATTCCGGTATTGGCCAAGCAGCAAGGAGCTCGAATGACAGAAGTGGATGTAAAGCATCATCCTCG
>JBLGAM010000041.1:0-24856 GCA_047612305.1 Planctomycetota bacterium
AAAGCAAAAATCCCGGATTATATTCAAATTCGAGATGAAAACTTTGTATTAATTGCCTATTTCAGAGCAGATCGCCCTTTGAAAAATATGGAGAAATTTGGCTTAGAGGGCAAGGAAGAAGAATTGGCAACGTTGATCAAGGGTCTTTCTTTCGGAAAATTGCAAAAATTAGAACTCTAAATACATGGATTTCTCAATACAGCCTGTTTTACAGGTTCACCAAGCTACCATTTTTCAAGGAGTAAATCCTGTACTTAATAATGTCAACTTCTCAGTAGAACAACATGAGTTTGTATTTCTCATTGGTCGAACAGGAAGTGGCAAAAGTTCGCTACTCAAAACACTCTATGCTGATTTGGAATTGAAAAGTGGAATTGTGGAAGTAGCAGGCTTCGATCTAGGAGCAATTAAGTCCCAAGAAATTCCATTTCTCCGACGGAAAATCGGAATCATTTTCCAGGATTTTCAACTCTTTAACGATCGGACTGTAGCAGAAAACTTATCCTTTGTGATGAGGGCAACAGGTTGGACTGATAAAGTGAAAATCAAGTTAAGAATGGCAGAAGTGCTGATGTTGGTAGATTTGAACAATGCACTGGACAAAATGCCCCACCAACTTTCCGGCGGTGAGCAACAACGTGTAGTTATTGCCCGTGCACTTTTAAATGAACCCTCAATCTTACTAGCCGATGAACCTACAGGAAACTTAGACCCTGATGTTTCTGATGGAATCTTCAAGCTTTTTCAGGAAATCAATAAAAAGGGGACCGCAATTTTGATGGCCACACACAATCATGATTTGCTCCGAAAATATCCATATCGCGTCCTAAAATGTGCGAATGGAGAATTATTAGACAGTAAAACGCACGATGTTTCCTTTGGATCTTCTTTCTAATTGGACTATTTTTTTGTCCAGAATCAAACATGAAAGGCAAATCTTTGTTTCAAAATTTCAAAGAATATAAGTTTATGAAGGTGAAAGGACTCTCTAAATTATTTCTATCAGTTTTATTTACTGGCCTACTCTTTTCTTGTAATAAAAATGAAGAACTCCCTGCTGTAGATCCTACGAGCAATGCTGCAGTGAATAGATGGGTTCTGGATATTATGGATGAGGCCTATTATTGGCTGACTAATCTTGGAAATCCCATCAGTGAGGATGCAAGCCCTGAGGACTATTTTGAGGCGCTATTGTACAGACCCACAGATAGATTTTCAGTTATTTACCCTGATTATCAGGAGCTAATAAATTCACTCAATGGCATTTCCTTAGATGCCGGATATGAATTTATTCTTTATAAAGAAAGCTTGACTAGTGACAAAGTTTTTGCAGAGGTATCCTATATCAAAAAAAATAGTCCCGCATCAGCCGTTGATTTGAAGCGAGGGGACCGAATTACAGCAATCAATAACCGAGAATTCACGGTCAATAATTTTAGAGAAATATTAGGATTAACTGAGGCGACTCATAATATTGCATATAGCAGGTACAACAGTGCTGCGAATCAATATGATGCAAAACCGGAAGTAAGTCTTACTCCAGTTCAACTTTCTGAAAACCCAAATTTTTTAGACACCATCTACACGATAAATGATCAGAAAATTGGCTACATGATCTATCACTTTTTCTCCCCTGGACCAGGAAGTGGAAGCAAGCAATTTGATAATGAAACCGATGCGATATTTGCCAAATTCAAAGCGGCAGGCGTCAACAATTTGATAGTTGATTTTAGATACAATGGAGGTGGATTTGTTTCTTCGGCAGTCAACTTAGCCAGTCTTATTGCTCCAGGAATTAGAAATACCGATGTGTTTTCTAAAACAAAATATAATTCCTTCATCATGGAGCAAATCCCAGAACTACGTGATGTAAAAACTACCTTTTTGGCTAAAAACGAAAATTTAGGAAATACACTTTCTGGAAATCGGATCTATATCCTGACCTCTAATCGGACGGCTTCAGCTTCCGAGCTGATCGTAAATGGGTTAAAGCCTTATATGGATGTGTTTTTGATTGGAAATACCACAACTGGGAAAAATGTAGGTTCAATTCCTTTTGAAGATGAAGCTAATCCGGAAAATAAATATGGGATTCTTCCGATTGTTACCCAGAGTTTCAACAGTCTTGACCAATCTGATTATACCACTGGATTCAAACCAAATGTGGAAGCTTTGGAATCCGCCGAACTCCTCCTACCGCTCGGTGATATAAATGAGCAACTGCTACGAAAAGCTCTGGCTCAAATCACCGGAACAGCACCATCAGAGAGAATTTTCATATCCAACCGACTGGATATTGGCAGTTCATTAGATCAAAAAAATCGGTCTGGCCGGATGATTGAGTCTTCCTTTTAGAACTAAATCCAGAGTTTTTTTTTGGGGCTGATTTTTCGATTTTTTCCTGGATAAATGAGTTAGAATTTGGATATTCTAGATTAACAGAATAGGTTTTACCTCTTAAATAAATAGTTAATTAATCTTAATTCAAACAATCATGTTCGGAACTCTTACCTAGAAGAATCCTTCCTTACTTGCTGAACTCCTAGTTGGTTCAGTCTTGTTTGCTTGTCAACCACAGGATGAGGCTCTCATTACTCAAGATGCAGTTGAATTTATCAAGTATCAAAACGGCTATATTATTCCCGGGAAATACATTGTATCCTTGAATCCAACGGCTATTAATTCCCGTAAGGACATGAACTATGATGCGGTTCAAGACTCCATGCGGAAGTCTGTCACCTCATTACTTGCTAATTATAGAATTTCAGAAGAAAAACTATCCTATGCCTATGGCAATGCCATCGGAGGATTTGCCGCGGAGCTTTCGGATGAAGATTTTCAGTCTATCTCTAAAGATCCAAGTGTAAAACTCATCGAGCCTGATTCTTCATTACTTTAGCTCCTCCTTCAGGAAAAGGCCCTAGATCTGGCGGAGGTGGAGATGGAAGTACTGCTGAAATCACACCTTATGGAATAATTAGGGTAGGCGACGGTGTAATTTACACTGGTTTTGGAAAAGCTTATATTATTGATAATGGAATCGATGGCTCACACCTTGATTTGAATGTAGACGTCTCATTAGGTTATAATGCCTTTGATAAAGAAAAAGACAGTGACCTTTCGATAGACGGGAATGGTCATGGTACACATGTATCCGGTACAGTTGCCGCCATAGATAATTCCATTGGAGTTATTGGAGTTGCGGCAGGAGCTACAGTAGTTCCCGTGAAAGTATTGGATAGCAGAGGATCTGGATAATACTCAGGCGTTATCGCAGGAGTTGATTTTGTAGCAGCAAATGGCTAACCTGGTGATGTTGCAAACATGAGTCTCGGCAGACCTATTTCGGATGCTTTGGATAATGCAGTTGTTGCACTTAGTACTGAAGGTGTGAAAGTGGCTTTAGCAGCAGGAAATTCAACAGCAGATGCAAAAAATTCTAGCCCTGCAAGAGCGAATGGCCTAAACATTTATACTGTTTCTGCTATCGATTCGAATGATCGTTTTGCAAGTTTCTCAAATTATTGTGTGCCCCCGGTGGATTTTGCAGCGCCTGGAGTAGGGGTACTTTCTACTGTACCTGGAGGATATGTAACATATAGTGGCATTTCAATGGCTTCTTCGCATGTAGCAGGATTGTTATTTTTAGGGGACATCAGTACAGATAATGTAGCTGATAGGGATCCCGATGGAAATCCTGACCCCATTGCAATTGCAGGTAATTAATCTAACAAAGAGCGACTCAATCGAGTCGCTCTTTGTTTTATTGATCAGTGAATTAATTTTTTTAAATACAATCTACTTCTTCCTATAAAGCGTTTATCTTTGTCAAAAATCATTAAAAAGTGCTCGAGATAGTTGCCAGTTTTATTTTAATTCTTTCCATCTATTTTTTAGGAAGCCTAGCCCTAGTGCAGGAGGTCATTCGACCAAATAAGCACTTGGTACGAGCCGGTAGGCTAGAAAAAGGACAATGGGTAACCAATTACTCGAAAATCATCCTACTCAGTCTGCTACTTTCTTCGATTACCACTACTGCAGCCTATTTTATTTTTCTTTGAAGCATAAAAAAACCGACGCTTTTGAAAACGCCGGTCTTTAGAATAGCTATACCATGTATTTTACATCACCTTTTTCAAATTCTCTTTTGCAAGATTAAAGTTTGGTTCAAGCTGAATCGCCTCCTCAAATGCCAACTTAGCTTCTGCTTTAGAGCCCTGATCCAGGTAGATCATTCCTTTTAGGTTTAAGGCAGCCGCTTTCATTCCAATCTCTTGCGTTTCCGTCTGAGAGAGTGGAAATCCAATTTTATCATCTGGCTTGGTGTTTTTAGAAAGCATGTTTACCGAATTTAAAGCCTCTTGGTACTTCTTGAGGTTATATTGAATAAATGCAGACTTGTATAAGCTGAAATTATCGCCAGTTAACAAAAAAAGTCTTTCAAAGTGAGGTAAAGCACGATCTAAAGCACCTAACTGCTCCAAAGAAAATGCTGCGATCTCCAAAGAACCAATACTTTTTTCATTCACTTGAAGAATATCTAAAGCAACTAAGGCTGCTGAGGTAGCCATCTCGTTTTCAAAGTATAGACTTCCAAGTAATTCTGGATAGCGCAGATCTTCTGGATTTCTGATTATTAAACTAAATAGCTTGTCTTTTGCAGCCTGAAAGTCATTGTAACGCATTGCTAATTGATAAGCTGATTGATCTTGAATATTCAACACTTTCTTAGTATTGGGATCCAATTTTGGGGCAACCGAATCTGTGGTTTGAGCGAAGGATGTGCTAGCGAAAATCACCAGAATCAGCAGAGATAAAACGTGCTTCATTTTTTAGTATAGTTTTTATTTGATTGTTTACTTAGGGGTTATTTACGGGGTCCAATCCCTTCTTTTTGGCGATTTGAATCATCAATTCGCGTGCCTCATTTGGATTGTTATGAATTCGACCTTCCAATATAGCTTCTTTAATCTCTTCTTTGATCTCACCTACAATTTTTGAAGGTTCGAGATTGAATGTTTGCATGACCTCTTCACCAGAAATAGGAGGCTGGAAATTACGCATTTGATCTTTTTCTTCTACTTCCAAAAGCTTCTCGTCTACTTTGTCGAAATTTTCCAGGTAGCGTTTTACTTTTTTATTGTTCTTCGAAGTCACATCCGCCCGACAAAGCTTCATGAGATCATCGATGGCATCCCCAGCATCAAAAAGTAACCTCCTCAAGGCAGAATCAGTCACTTCATCTTTGATTAAAGCAATTGGACGTAAATGAAGGCGAACCAACTTTTGCACATATTTCATTCGCTCATCCATTGGCAATTTCAAACGTCTGAAGATTTCAGGAACCATTCGGGCACCCTTGTCTTCATGTCCATGAAATGTCCAACCAACTTTATTATTGAAGCGTTTCGTGGCCGGCTTAGCAATATCATGAAGGATCGCAGCCCATCGTAAATACAGATCCTCACTAACTTGACAGACATTATCCAAGACCTGAAGCGTATGATAGAAATTATCCTTGTGCGACTTATCATCTACTGAATCTACACCTTGAAGCGCGACCATTTCTGGGAAAAACTCCTGCAATAATTTACCGGCAAAAAGCAATTTGAATCCATAAGAAGGCTTTTTAACCAGAATAATTTTATTCAACTCGAGAATAATCCGCTCTAATGAAATTATTTCTAATCGCGAGGCATTATCAGATAAAGCAAAAAAGGTATCTGGCTCGATATCAAAATCCAGCTGAGAGGCAAACCTAACTGCACGAAGCATTCGAAGTGGATCGTCCGAAAAAGTAATCGATGCATCAAGCGGCGTACGAATGATCTTTTTTTTGATATCCACTAATCCTGCAAAGGGATCGATTAAATCTCCAAAATTTCCCTCATTCAAAGAGATGGCCATCGCATTGATGGTGAAATCTCTTCGTTCCAGATCCTCCTGCAAAGTACCGTCTTCCACGATTGGTTTTCGCGACTCTAATCTATAAGATTCCTTTCTGGCTCCTACAAACTCGAGTTCATACACCTCAATCTTGAGCATGGCCGTCCCGAAATTTTTAAACACAGAAAGCGGAACATGGTAGTCGAACTGCTTCGCAACTTCTTCAGCAAGCTTAATCCCACTACCCACACAAGTGAAATCAATGTCTTTACAAGGTCGTCCAAGAACTAAATCTCGAACAAATCCACCTACTACATAGGTCTCTAATCTAAGATTTTTGGCAGCTTGGGCCACTTTAGAAAAAACCTCAACTTCATCTAGCTGTGATTTAAAATTCATCCCTTGATAATTTTTACATCCCCCTCCGCTCCTAGCACGAGCTCTTTAACATTAGGACTAAATAATGGAAATACCAATGTAGTCTCATCAAACACCTTCTCATTGGTATCCAGTTTGACCAGAATCGGCTGAGATAGTTGAAAGAGAAATTTATTCCAACTAGGCTCTCTAATTATAGAAAATCTCAGGTTCCCATCTTCTAAGGGTGGAGTCTTCAGAACTCGATTTGGAGGACTGTGATAAATTGTTGGCTTCGAAGCGAACTCTACAATATCTAGTGAAACTTCAGAAAATGGCTCACATATAGTTCGGATTTGAAACAGCTCAAAAATCAAAAAGATCCAATCTTTCCCTTTAGAAAGCTCCCAATCCTCTGGCTTCATAAAAGTCATCACTTTTCCGTTTCCTTCTTTAAGATGAAGAATGCCATCCCTTTTTATTTTTTTTGCTAAATCTGCTAATTCCAAAACGATCATTTTTTACAAAAATAATCAGATTATCCGAAGAGCAGGAACTTATAGGGAGCAATGTGGAAATACACAATCATGAGAGCATGATAAATTTCTTTGATTTAAGAGATTAAAGTCAAATGAATCGGCATTTAAACGTCACCCTATTCAGAAGAGCAAAATATCAAAAAGGATTAGGAAATTGCCTTCTATAAAGGATCTCAAATAAAAATATTATTGTCACGAGGATGAAAAAATTTATTTGATCTCCTTCAAAAGTAAATAATAAACTAATTAGCTCGCTATTAACAAAGTGGAATTGAGCAATCAAGATCAAATGGATAAGTGGATTAAAGAGTCAGCGTATGATCCTCCTCCCGGCAATTTTCTCCCACCCATTATTATCACTAACCAGCAACAGCAAGCTATTTTTAACCTATAATATCACCAATAGGATTAGGAATGATTAGTAAGTGTGTCCTTAGAGCTTGTATATGTGCACTATTTTCTTGCAAGTAGTCACTGTAACAAATTTTGGTTATTGAAATAAATACAAATTCCCTAAAATTTTACATTGCTGAGTTTTTCTCCTTACTCTCTAATCCCTCCTCCAATTTAATTTTAAATTTATCCCTTTAGGTTTCAACATATTGGGATTTAACGGTGCGCACTTTTGGTCTAGTAAAATTAATAAGGCATAAAAAAAGGCTGCAAAAACAGCCTCTTTTCATGATATGATAGATTTTTAACCTCTCAACCAGTTAATAAAAGTCTGGTATCCTACTCCGATTTCTCTTGCAAATGCGGCTTTTGTTTTCTTCCCTGCAGCCTCTACTTTGCTCCACTCAGAAATAATTTTACTTTTCTCTGAGTCAGAAAAAGTTCTTCGCTTAGCACCTTTAGCAACAGATGCATTTCCTGTTACTAAAGAAATTAATTCCGTCAATTCATTTAAGAATCTGCCATCGTTTAAATGTAGACCAGCAGCTTCCAATTTCTTGATTACTTGATCTTTTGGATTAACAGGAGTAACAGCTATACCTTTCGTAGCCGCCTCATGCAAATCAATTTTGTTTCCGTCAGCTGTAACATAAATAAAACCATCACCTTTTTTAAGGTCGGCAATAGCTTCTTTAATTAAATCTCTCATTTTTTTATTTTTTAAAATGTTTTTTTTGTAGAATTTGATGCAAGGTATATAATATTTTACTACTCCAATAAATATCTTAACAAAAATTATGGGATTGATTAATATACAGTACGAATCAATTTAAAAAGTAACTGTCCATCCAATTTTGGATCAGATTTACATCCACATTTTTCTTCATCAACGATGAAAAATAAACCTTCTCAAGTTTGCTATCAAAAAAGTCAACAGTATATGAGGTGAGATCTATCTCCGATTGGATAGCTACTAATAAAATTTCAAAGTCTTAAAAAATGGATAGGTAATTAGCATTTTCTGATTTTTCAAATGCATAATGAGGCTCAAATTCAAAAATATCTTGAGCAGAGGTTAAATAGAAATAACTTAGTTTATCTCCTTCCTTTTGTGAGAATATTGTAATCGAACTTGAAATATTTTTCAACTACGCTATTTCCTCTAAGCCTTCATTAAGTATTAGGTCATTTGAAATAGATTCCATCAAATCTAGAATCGACTCTTTCCAACTTTTTTTAACTCATCAGGTATCTCATCTTGAACACGTAGCTCTTCATTAAAATAATTTAGTTGCACCCAAATGCCTACTTTATTGGCAAATTTTAACAAGCTAAACCATTAATTAGTTGGTAATTCAGTAGTAGACCAATAACAAAGAAGTGTTTTATTTCCTAAAAGGAATCCATCAAAAATATTCTCATAGATATAGTTTAATACACTTGCTTCTTGAAGCCCACTAGTCCAGTCTATTTCATTAAACAATGATACTGAATCAAAAAATAAATACTCATTTTCCAAAGAATTGAAGTGATCCAGAGTCAGTTGTGTTAATTCCAATCTTTTTCCAGTTAAGCTAATTTTCCTTCTACTCAGTACCATAATATTTTAAGTTTAATGACTTCAATATGATTAGGTTTATTTTTCTTCCGAAGAATCCAACAGTTAAAAGTAATCGTCTAAACCTAATTAAAAAAAATAATGACACTTATTGTCGTAAGTTAAATTTATCAAAACTGAACAAGGTTATCAAAAAAGTAAAAGCATCTTTCATTTAAAAAGGTCATTAATCAGGAATTTTCCCTAATTTTGAATCCCATAAGAACCCCACCAAATTCACCACTCACCCTTCTTATGGCTTCCAACACGAAATACATCTTTATCACCGGAGGAGTGACATCCTCACTAGGAAAGGGCATTATTGCTGCTTCACTTGGCAAATTGCTTCAATCTAGGGGCTTCAGTGTCACTATCCAGAAATTTGACCCTTATCTAAATATTGATCCGGGCACACTGAATCCGTATGAACATGGCGAATGCTATGTGACCGATGATGGTGCTGAAACAGATCTGGATTTAGGGCATTACGAGCGATTTTTGAATATCCCTACCTCCCAAGACAACAATATCACCACTGGCAGGATCTATAATACTGTAATCACTAAAGAACGAAAAGGTGAGTATTTGGGGAAAACGGTACAAGTGATTCCTCATATCACAGATGAAATCAAATCAAATTTCTATAGACTCGGCGAAGGAGGAAAGTATGATGTAGTAATCACAGAAATCGGTGGTTGTGTGGGCGATATTGAATCCTTACCATTTATAGAGGCGGTTCGACAGGCCAAGTGGGATCTTTCCCCAAATAATTTTTTGGTAATACACTTAACTTTAATCCCCTTTTTGAAAGCTGCCAAAGAGCTTAAAACCAAGCCGACTCAACATTCTGTCAAGCAATTATTAGAGGCAGGAATTCAGCCAGATATTTTGGTATGTAGAACTGAATATCATTTACCACCAGACGTCAAGAAAAAGTTAGCCTTGTTTTGTAATGTGCAGCTTAACAGTGTCATCGAAGCAATGGATGCAGAATCCATCTACGATGTGCCGCTGTTGATGAAAAAAGAGAAGCTTGACGAAAGAGTAATGTCTAAGCTTAAGCTTTCTTCCAAAACCAGCTCAAACCTAGAAAACTGGAAGGATTTTCTGGGCAAACTTAAAAACCCTACCCAATCTGTAAATATTGGCTTGGTGGGTAAGTATGTCTCGCTACCCGATGCTTATAAATCCATCATCGAATCTTTTACTCATGCTGGAGCATCTATTGAATGTGAAGTAAATTTGACATTGATATCTTCAGAGGAGATTAATTCTGACAACTTTAAAAGTAAACTCAAAGATTTGGACGGCATCGTTGTGGCCCCGGGATTTGGAGAGCGTGGATTTGAAGGTAAAATTGAAACTGTCCGATTTGCCCGAGAAAACAATATTCCATTTTTAGGTATTTGTCTTGGAATGCAAGTTGCGGTGATCGAATTCAGCCGTAATGTCCTTGGACTAAAAGATGCCAATAGTACCGAAATGGATCCCAACACGTCTCATCCAGTCATTGGTTTGATGGAAGATCAAAAGAAAGTAGATCAAATGGGTGGAACAATGCGATTAGGTTCGTATGCTTGCGACCTGAAAAAATCTAGTAAAGCCTATTCGGCCTATGGAAAGGCAAAAATCCAAGAGCGTCATCGGCACAGATACGAGTTTAACAACTCTTACCTAGAGCAGTTAGAAAGCAAAGGAATGATTGCCTCCGGAAAAAACCCGGAAACTGGTTTGGTTGAAATCATCGAATTGAAAGATCATCCATGGTTTTTAGGAGTTCAATTTCATCCAGAATATAAAAGCACCGTGTTAAACCCTCAGCCCTTGTTTGTGAAGTTCATCCAAGCTGCCGTAGATAATAAAGTAAAATAAATAGCCTCCTGATTGATTCAGGTTTGACGATTAAGTATATGGATAAAAATCAAGCAACAGGTTTGATTCTTTTTGCAGCAGTGATTCTCATCTACTCCCTCTTTTTTGCGAGTAGCCCGGAAATTCCGGTGGAAGATATTGCTACAATCACTCAAACTGATGCCCCGAGCTCCGCTGTTCCGACACAGGAGTTCACTGAAAACAGCCTTCTTCAAAATGATAGTCTAATCAACGAAGCTAAAATCTCCAAGTATGGAGTTATAGCAGCGATGACTATAGGAGATGAAGAAGAGATCATACTCGAGAACGAGTTGATTCAAGTAAAAGTCTCGACTAAAGGTGCATTGATAAAAGAGGTCATTCTCAAAGAATACAATAGTTGGGATATGGCTCCACTAGATTTGCTTAGCGAAAAAAGTTCTCAGATGAACTTTATTGTTGACAGCAAAGCTGGCCCAATCAATCTCAATGACCTTTATTTTAAAAGTAATTTATCTAGCACAGAAAACGAGGAGGGGATCAAAACTCAGGTATTAACGCTATCTGCTGGTACAGAAAGCGGAATGCTAGTTCATACTTACAGCATCCAAGATGGAAGCTATGAGGTCAAGAAGACCTTTGAAATTGATCGTTATCAAGATGTTTTCACCGGAAATTCAATCGCATTCACATGGGAGGATCAAGTAAAAACCCAAGAAAGTAATCTTGCTGAGTCAAGAAGACAGTCTAGATTAAACTATTACACCGTAACAGGATCATTTGACAATCTTGGGGCTGGTGATGATTTAGAAGAGGAAACATTGGAAGAGCCTATCAAATGGCTTTCATTTAGTCAGCGTTTTTTCTCGGCGGCGATCATTGCGGATAGTGCATTTCAAAATGTAAAAATCTCTCAGTCAACTCCTGCTGACAGTGCAATTGTCAGGATAATGAGTACATCACTCAATATCCCATTGGTGGATGGCAAGGCAGGTTACACCTATTATTTCGGTCCTGATAAGTATAAAGTCCTGAAGAAAATAACTCCTGGATTCGAGGATAACGTGGACATGGGGTACTTCTTCGTGAGCTGGGTTAATAAATACATCATTGTAAACTTATTTGCCTTCCTCGAAAAATTCTTCAGCAATTATGGTGTGATCATCATCATCATTGTGTTTTTGATCAAACTGGCATTATTCCCACTGACCTACAAGTCCTATATGGGAATGGCAAAAATGCGAGTGATCAAGCCAGAAATTGATGAACTGAAGGAGAAATATGGCGACGATGCATCTAAGATGCAGCAAGAGCAAATGAAGCTGTTCTCACAGTTAGGTGTTAGTCCAATTTCGGGTTGCTTGCCGCTAGTGCTTCAAATGCCATTCTTGTTCGCGATGTTCTTCTTCTTCCCAAATGCAATCGAGCTTCGTCAAGAATCTTTCCTTTGGGCTTCTGATTTGTCCACCTATGACACCTTCATTAAATTGCCATTTACGATTCCTTTCTACGGATCTCATGTCAGTTTATTTACCTTATTGATGACAGTATCACAGATCGTCTATACACACTTCAATAACCAACTGACCACCGCTACTGGTCCAATGAAAAACCTTGGTTACATCATGCCGGTGATGTTTATGTTTATCTTGAACTCCTACCCTGCTGGTTTGAGCTTCTACTACTTTGTTTCTAACATGGTGACTTTTGGTCAGCAAGCTTTGATTAAACTCTTTGTAGATGACTCTAAAATCAGGGCTAAAGTAGAAGAGAGCAAAGTGAAAAATGTAAATAAAAAGAAGTCAAAATTCCAACAAAAACTAGAAGACGCAATGAAAGTAGCCGATTCTAATAAGAAAAAATAAATGAAAAAAAGAGCCCTTACAAAGGCTCTTTTTTTTGTCCTTTTATCTGAATTTATCCTATTCCTTAGCTTTTACTTCCAGTTTTCAGAAAATAAATAACTGAAAGATCAGCTTACGAAAGACTACTTGACAATTGCCCTAAAAAATGTTAATTAAAGTAAGAGTAATCAGAAGTAAAAGCTTGCTAAAAAAGTAAATAACCTCCATCCCCCTATTAAAAAGGTGCTATTTCGGCTATTTGCCTACCGTAAAAAAAGAACGGAAATCAGCCAGAAAAGCGCTGATTTTGCTTAATATTGACATTCATAATCTCCGATTAAACCAATATGGGAAAAATCATTGCAATTGCTAATCAAAAAGGCGGTGTAGGAAAGACTACTACAGCGATGAATTTAGCAGCAAGTTTGGCCGTCTTAGAGTTCAAGACTTTGATTATCGACGCTGACCCACAGGCTAATACTACTTCAGGACTAGGACAAGATCCTAAGGAAATAAAAACCAGCATATACGAATGCATGGTGGACGAGATCGATGTGAGGGAGATTATTACGAGCACTTCCATAAGTAAACTTGATTTGGTTCCCTCCCACATCGACCTAGTCGGTGCAGAAGTGGAAATGATCAACATGGAGAATCGTGAGGAAAAGATGAAGGAAGTAATCAAGGACTTAACTGCTGATTACGATTTCATCATTATTGACTGCTCTCCTTCCTTGGGACTGATCACGATCAACGCGTTGACTGCAGCTGATTCTGTAATCATTCCTGTACAGTGTGAATATTTTGCATTAGAAGGATTAGGGAAGTTGTTGAATACAATTAAAATCATTCAGACTAGACTAAATCCAAATCTTGAGATCGAAGGTATTTTGTTGACGATGTACGATGTACGTCTTAGACTTTCCAATCAGGTGGTCGAGGAAGTACGTGTTCACTTCAAAAATATGGTTTTCGATACCATCATTCCTCGAAATGTAAGATTGAGTGAAGCTCCTAGTTTTGGCTTACCAGCCATCGCTTTTGATGCAGATGGAAAAGGCGCTATTGCCTACATGAATTTGGCCGGAGAAATTGCTGAGCGCAATGGCCTTTCAAATGTGATGAACTAATTATGGCAGATCAACAACCCAAAAAGAAAAAAAGTGTACTAGGTAGAGGCTTAGGTGCGTTGCTTGAAGATAGTCCTGCAAAGCATAAACCTGAAGAAATTTTACCTGAGGTAGTAAAAGCCGGGATTTTTGAAATTAAACTTTCACAGATCCAAGTCAATCCTTTTCAACCAAGAGTATATTTTGATAAAGAGGCACTTCTTGAATTGTCTGAATCAATTAAAGTTCAGGGAATTATTCAGCCAATTACAGTACGGAAAATTGATACAGATGAGTACCAACTGATCTCAGGTGAACGAAGATTTCAAGCTTCCAAAATCGCGGGATTAACTCAGATCCCTGCTTACGTCAGAACTGCCAATGATCAGCAGATGCTGGAAATGGCGCTGATTGAGAATATCCAACGGGAAAATTTAAATGCCTTAGAAATTGCACAATCTTATCAGCGACTACTTGCTGAATGTGATCTTAAGCAAGAAGAACTCGGAGATCGCGTTGGGAAAAATAGAACCACGGTCAATAATTACTTGAGACTACTGAAGCTGCCTCCAACTATCCAGACTGCAATCAGAGATCAAAAGCTATCCATGGGACATGCTAGAGCATTGATCAATGTAGAAGATATTGATAAGCAACTTGCGATTTTCAACAAAGCTCTCACAGAGGAATTAAGCGTCCGAAAGGTTGAGGCTCTGGTGAAAGCATTGAACGAAGGCCAGAATGAAGTGAAAAATACCTCTGAACTAGACCCGGTCAAAAAGTATGAGATCAATAAGCTTCAGCAAAAATTAGCTTCCCACTTCGGGACGAAAGTTTCACTAAAAGCTAATCCGAAAAATAAGGGGGAGATCAAAATCCCTTTCAACTCTACTTCTGATTTGAATCGAATATTAGAAATATTGGAAATCATTTGATTTTGAAACCTGCAGCTGTAAACGCATTCAAACTATTTCTAATCCCTTTGGTCACATTGGTTTTTTCTCTTTTCTTTTCTTCTCAAAATAGTATTGCTCAGCGAGCTGACAGTACTAGAAAAGAGAAACAGGATAAGACAGATTATTCAAACCTTCCTAAAAACCCTAGAAAAGCTGTCGTTTTATCAGCTATGCTTCCAGGTGCAGGACAAGTTTACAACGGGAAATCTTGGAAGGTTCCAATCATCTACGCAGGAATAATCACTGACATTTACTTCATCGGATTTAATAATTCAAGATATCAAGTATTCAAAGAGGCTCTGATAGCCAGTGATAACGGAGATCCTACCGACTTCCCTACGCTAAACAGAGATGCACTAGTCCGAAATATAGATTATTGGCGAGGAAACCGAGATCTTAACTATATACTTCTTGCAGCAATCTATGCGCTCAATATTATTGATGCCAATGTGGATGCTCATCTCTCAGGCTTTGATATTTCGGACGATTTATCCTTAGGAATTGAGCCCAAAATTGAAAGCTTTTCAGCAAGCAACAATTCCATTGGTTTCGCTATAAAATTGAAATTCAAAAAATGAGAATACTATTATTAGGTTATGGAAAAATGGGTCAACTGATTGGCCGACTCGCAGAGGAGCGAGGCCATAAATTAGTCGGTAAAATCACCATTGACAACGTAAGCGATTTGGATCAAATCAATACAGATTTAGTAGACGTAGCCATAGAATTTAGCCAGCCTGAAGCAGCTGTTTCAAATATTAAATGGGCCATTGGCAAGAGCATTCCTATACTTTCTGGAACCACTGGATGGTTGGCACACAAGCCTGAGCTGGACCTACTGGCAATCGAGAAGAACGGATCCTTTTTCTACGCCTCTAATTATAGTATTGGAGTAAATATCTTCTTCAAAGTAAACCAGTATTTGGCAAAATTAATGAATGAAACTTCCGGCTATGAGGTAGTGATCGAGGAGATTCATCATACAGAGAAAAAAGATGCTCCCTCAGGAACTGCCATAACACTTGCTGAAGGGATTATTGATTCGCACTCCGTCTTTACAAACTGGCATTTAGGGAATGATAAAAAGGAAGATGTGAGTAGTTTACCTATATTGTCAAAACGAATCGACCCAGCCCCTGGAACTCACATCATCAATTATTCCTCTGCCATTGATTCTATTGAAATCACGCACACCGCTCATAGCAGAGAAGGTTTTGCAATGGGAGCAATTCTAGTAGCCGAGTGGATCCAAGGAAAGAAGGGCGTACTTTCTATGGATGATTTTCTATCTTTCTGAACATTTAAGTAATCATGAGTAAATCAAAAATGAAAAAATCTGCTGTCCGCGAATGGGCAGATGCACTAGTTTTCGCGGTTGTAGCAGCTAGTTTAATCCGATGGTTGCTTTTAGAACCTTTTACGATCCCAACTGCATCTATGGAAAAGTCTCTCCTTGTTGGAGATTTCCTTTTTGTAAGTAAAATGCACTACGGAACCAGAATTCCTAAGACTGTGATTCAGATGCCACTTACCCATCAGAAAATTTGGGGCACCGAAATCCCTTCCTACAATGATGCGATTCAGCTCCCATATTACCGACTTCCAGGCTTCTCAGATGTAGAGCGAAATGACGTTGTGGTATTTAACTATCCGGTAGAATTTCAATATCCTCCAGACTTAAAGACTAACTATATTAAGCGAGCTGTGGGAATCGCCGGTGATGTGATTGATGTCAAAATGGGAGATCTTTTGGTAAATGGAGAACCAGCTTTTAAGCCTGAAGAAATGCAGTATTCATACGATGTGATTACGAATAGACCGCTTAATACCGAGTTTTTCAAAGAGTACGGGATCAATCAGGAAAGCTTCGGGACATTCACAAACGGATCTGGCTATGTGGTATTCGGAGCTACTGACGAAGTCATTCAGCGTCTTGAAGCTTCTCCAGTTGTCACTTCAGTCACTAAGAGGATCCAGGCGAATGGTGGCGAGGAGGGTATTTTCCCAGACGGTCAACTTATGGGCTGGAATAGAGACAATTATGGTCCTCTGAAAATACCTGCAAAAGGGTGGACCATTGAGCTAACAAATGAAAATGTAGTGAAGTACGGATTTACCATAAAGCACTATGAAGGTTTAGAAAATGTAGAAATGAAGGAAGGTCAACTCTTAATTGATGGAGTAAAGGCTGAAAGTTACACGTTCAAACAAGATTATTATTTCATGATGGGAGATAATCGTCATGATTCATTGGATTCTCGTTATTGGGGATTTGTCCCTGAAGATCATATCGTTGGGAAGGCTTGGTTTCTGTGGCTATCTCTAGATAAATATGAGTCCATGTTCAACAAAATTAGATGGAATAGATTCTTTAAAGGAATCGAATAACAGTAGAGGTCTCGGAAAATTTCGAGGCTTCTTTTTTACCAAGCTATTGGTAATTTACCAGTTGAGATCAAATATTCATTTGCTTTGGAAAAGTGTTTTGCTCCAAAGAACCCTCTGTAAGAACTCAATGGACTAGGATGAGGAGCCTTCAGAATCAAATGCTTTGAGGAGTCAATTAGTCCTGATTTCTTTTGTGCGAAGTTTCCCCAAAGCATAAAAACCACATTTGACTGAGTGCGATCAATTACCCGGATGACTTCATCTGTGAACTCTTCCCAACCTTTTCCCTGATGAGAGCCTGCCTCATATGCTCGAACAGTGAGCGTTGCATTGAGCAAAAACACACCTTGATTTGCCCAGCGGGTTAAATCTCCATTGGGTGGCATATCGATGGAAAGATCTGTCTTGATCTCTTTGAAAACATTAAGCAAACTGGGAGGAAATGGAATTCCAGGTTTAACTGAAAATGATAACCCATGGGCTTGTCCGGGACCATGGTAAGGATCTTGGCCTAGAATGACCACTTTCACCTCATTCAGTGGACAGAAATTAAAGGCATTGAAAATATCTTCACCAGGAGGAAAAACCGTTTGCTCCTGATATTCGTTTTTGATAAACTCAATTAATCCATTAAAAGGCTTTTCTATAAATTTATGATTCAAAGCCTTTCTCCATGAAGTTTCAATCTTGACTTTCATTAGATTTATTAAATTTTTATAATTAAAATTGTAACTTAAATTCTCAAATTAGCAAAAATAATGGTTTCAGCTGTTACTGAAGGAGTTCAAGTAAGTGTCGATGTCACCTACCAGGCGGAATTTTCTAGCCCTCATCAGCATCATTATGTTTTCACATATAAGGTGACGATAGAAAACAAAAGCACCCAAACCGTTCAACTTTTACGGCGTAAGTGGGAAATTTTTGACGCTGCCGAGAGTCACAAAATAATAGAAGGAGATGGAGTGGTGGGCCAACAGCCTGTTTTAGAGCCGGGCGAATCACACACCTATGTTTCTGGGTGCAACCTTAAATCAGGTTTGGGTAAAATGCAAGGAGTCTATTTTATGGAGCGTATTCATAACGGAAAAAGCTTCGAAGTAAAAGTCCCAGAATTCCAGATGATCGCAAATATTTTTCATAATTAATTTGATTAATCGTTTATTCCCATTTTGGTCATTTTTTAATTATTGGCTAAAAAAAGAGGATAAATTTTCAATTCAATCTCCCTTATTATTCAAAACTTATGGGAGATTATTCGATTTCATTTTAGCAAAAGATCATTTTGACCTTGACATTGAAGTGTGTCGAAATTCACTTCTAGATTACGACGAGGTCATTGAGGTCTTAGATCTCGGTGCAGGTTCCAAAAAGGTAAATACTCAAAAAAGAAAAGTTTCAGCTATCACAGAATATAGTACAAGTAGCCGTAAAATATCTCAACTTCTTCAGTACTTCTGTAGTCTAACTCCAGCTGAACAAGTAATTGAACTGGGCACCTGTGTAGGATTAAACACTAAGTATTTGGCAAGAGAGACCAAAGGATGCTTAGCGACATTTGAAGGAGCCAAAGAACTCGCCCGAATCGCTTCTTCAAATCTAACAGAATCCAACGTAGAAATTATTCTTGGAAACATATCAGATACTTTACCTAAATACTTGTCTAAAATTGATTTTGTGGATTTTGCCTTCATTGACGCAAATCACACTTACGATAGTACTCTTAATTCGCTCAAGTTATTACTTCAAAAAGTTCACTCAGGCTCCATAATTGCTATTGGAGACATCCATTGGTCATCACAAATGCAGTCGGCTTGGACTGAAATCATTAAGTTACCTGAAGTTAGATTGACCCTAGATTTCTATGAGGTAGGTATTTTATTCTTTGAATTTCCAGGGAAAAAAGAATGTTTTGTTCTAGATTTTTGAGTTTTTCAAAATAAAAAACAACTCGGAGCCAAGTCTCTCTGGAATAGAATTGTAACAGGGAGCCAAAATCTCTATTTCGAAATACTGTTCAAACAACTCCTGATATTCTTGCTTTGCTCCGCCGAAGGGAGGACCTTGAAAATCAAATTTTCGATTAAATAGCACTCCCACAAGCTTGGCCCCAGGCCTCAGGAGTAACTTCATTTTAAGCATATAATCACTTCGAATCTTTGGATCAAGGGCACAAAAAAAGGTCTGCTCGATAATCAGGTCATATTTACCCTCATGTTCAAAAAAATTCTCAAGGTGAATAAATGATTTTGGAAAATTTGGATTTCTTAGACTGAAATTCCGAATAGGCTCTTCCACATAGTCAAGCAAATGAACCAAGCTGAACCCCAATTTTATGGCAGAGTCTACCTCATAAGCATTCCCCGCTCCTGGAAAAAGTATCTCTAGACCCTTGTTTTCAGTTTGGTCTAGATATTGCAAGATCGGGACAGATCCAAAACCAATATCCCAACCGACCCTTCCTGTCATATACCTATTGGACCAATAGTTCTCATCTAAAACCATCATAATACCTACTAAATTAATTTGTTATGAACCCAGAATTTGAAAAAGATTCAGCAAAAAAGAAAGACCAAGGTAAAAACATTATCATCATTGTCTTAGTCCTTCTTATTATCATCAGTGGAATAAAATTGTACACTGACTTCGTAGATAGAACTAAAAAATCTGAGGAAATCCTGATTCTTTCCACTGAAAATAATGAACTGAATAAACGATTAGATTCTGTGACTTATCAATTGGATCTCAGAATTCTAGAAATAGAAAAACTTGGCGGCGATATAAAATCTCTCGAAGAGGTAAAGAATCAATTAGTAGCTGAGCGAAATTCGTCTCGGCAGAGATCTGCTTCTGAAATCAATGCATTGAATGCAAAAATTAATAGCTCAAATAATCTAATTCAAGAGAAAGATCGAGAGATTTTAGAATTAAGAGCAGCAAACCAGCAGCTTTTCTCTGAAAATCAAGATCTACGGACTACACAAGCAGAAATAGAGGAAGAAGTAGCTGAATTGAACATCCAGAAAGAGACCTTGCAAGCAAAAATAAATATCGCTTCGATGCTCAAAGCTGAAAACATCAATATTGCAGCAATCAACTCAAAGGGGAAAGAGCGAGTAGAAACCACCAAAGATTTCAGGAACCGATTCATAGAAAAAATTAAAGTAAGTTTCACCATCGCAGACAATAAAGTAGCAGAGAAGGGCCCTAGAAATGTTTATGTACAGGTTCTTGGACCGAACTCACAACCAATTTTTGATGTAGCAAAAGGATCAGGAACTTTTATGCTTAATGGCGGTGAACAGTTTTATACTGTAAAACAAAATATGATTTTTGACAACTCAGGTCAAGAATTGACTTTCTATTATGAAAAGGGATCAGACTACGTTTCGGGCGAACATGTTGTGAAAATCTACCTTGATAATTATCAAATCGGTTCAAGAAGTTTCACAGTTAAATAAATAAAGCCTCCTTCGGGAGGTTTTATTTTGCCTTCCACTCTCTAGATTTAGGGAAATGTTTGGAAAACAGCTTAGTTTCTTCTACTTTTGCGGTCTGTTTATTCAAATTCTTAAACACATTATAAGATGTTCCAAAGAAATTATGAGACGGTATTCATTTTAACTCCCGTTTTGTCTGATGTTCAGATGAAGGATACCGTCGACAAGTTTGTAAACTTGTTAAAAGAAGAGGGGGCAGATGTTGTAAATGTGGAAAATTGGGGTCTCAAGAAGATGGCTTACACCATCCAGAAGAAGACGACTGGTTTCTACATAATGGTTGAGTACAAGGCCGATCCCACCATCATCCGCAAGTTCGAATTAGAATTTAGACGAGATGAGAAGGTAATGAGATTCTTGACTACTGTTTTGGACAAGCATTCAATTGTTTACGCCGAAAGAAGAAGAAAAGGAGAGTTCAACAAAAAAGTCGAAGTTAAGGAGGAAGCTGCAAAATGACACTAGTAAACGAGCCAATCAACAGAGGCGAAATCAGAAAGAAGTATTGCCGTTTCAAAAAGCACGGCATCAAATACATCGACTACAAGGATCCTAATTTCTTGTTGAAATTTGTCAACGAGCAGGGTAAAATTCTTCCAAGAAGATTAACTGGTAACTCTGCAAAGTTTCAGAAAAAAGTGGCTCAGGCCATCAAAAAAGCAAGACATTTGGCTTTGTTGCCATTCGTAACCGATGGGTTGAAATAATTTCTTGTATCGTCCAATCACAAAAGAACATTACAAATGGAAATCATTCTAAAAACAGACATCAAAGGTCTTGGTTATAAAAATGACTTGGTAGAGGTAAAACCAGGTTACGGAAGAAACTATCTTATCCCTCAGGGATTTGCAGTTTTAGCAACAGGTTCGAACAAGAAAATCCTTGCAGAAAACATCAAGCAGGCAGCTCACAAAGCGGAGAAAATAAAAACTGAGGCTGAAAATGTCGCAGCTAAAATTGAAGCTCTTACTCTGGAGATCAAAGCGAAAATTGGTGAATCAGGTAAGATCTTCGGCAAGGTAACAACCTTACAAATCGCTGATGCACTTGCTACACAAGGAATTGATGTCGATCGTAAAAAAATCTCTATCAATACTCCAGTAGATGGAGCAGGTGATTTTGTAGCTGATGTTGATCTTCACAGAGAAGTGAAAACCAAAGCAAAATTCGTAGTAGTAGCTGAATAATTCAGTCCTATTTAAACATAAAAAAACCCGATCAAATCGGGTTTTTTTATGCATTTTGCTTAAAATCAATTCAATGCTTTTTCAAGCGACTCGATCAATTTCTTAGACACAGCCTTGCTATTCTGCTCTCGTGCCTCTTTAAACAATTCTACAGCTTCTAATCCCTTTTGGATTACTCCAGTTGGGTTTTGATCATTTTGGAAGCTCACCCAGCACCATGACAACTCAGCGGCCAAAGTTTCTCCACCTTTTACTTTTTCTAATTTTTGAACCGCCTCAGGAAGCATTTTCTCTAATTTTTCTACTTGCATAATTTCAAACGTTTAGTGCTTTAATTACTGATTTTACATTAAACTTGATAAATAATTTTCGATAATACAACATAATAGACTATAAATTAACACAATAACAATATTCAATCGATTGCGGAAAAGAAAAACGGAAGTTTTAAGTTAAAAACTTCTCCTTCCTTTCAGTAGGATCTTATCACTTTGAAAGTTATGGATAGATCTGCTCGCAAAAATAAAATATGAATACGTCGTAGGACACTTTATATAAATACTTCGATAGATCAGCCTATTAACAATGATACTGTAATGGTGAATTTTTCAGAGGTACAATTAGAGTTTGGTGGTGACTTTATCTGTAAACAAAGCAAGTACTTTCCTTTAACTTTTCCTTATTCAGAGTAATTCATTGAATATCAAATTTTTAGATAATTCAAAATTATGATCACTTAAAAATTAAGTGTGTAATAACTCGTTATATCCCTCAGGGATAAGTAATTCTATTTTAAAAAAATATTATTGAATTTTATTGTTCGCAACAAAATCATGTCAGCACATCTCCCTTTCAAGGGGGAAGACCTACATCCTATAAAAAGAATTGGGATTTTTTTTCTTGCTGATCTCAAGGCTTTTATTGAATTATTAGAAAAACTTTAAACCTTGGTTTGGAAAAAAAGAAGCAAGATTCTACCTTTGTGACACTTTAAGAGATACGCACGGGTAATCTAAGGAAAACTGGCTTATGGTGTAACTGGCAACACGTCTGATTTTGGTTCAGAAGAGTCCAGGTTCGAGCCCTGGTAAGCCAACAAAAAGCCTCCCCTAATTCGGGAGGCTTTTTCATTTGAGCAATCTGAGCCGAAAAGCATTCATGGCATTTTTTCCCAAATGCTCCGTAAGGCGATAATTTGCGATTGCCCCTACCCCAGCTCCAATAATGGGAATCAATTGGGCCAACTTCGCTAAGTCAATGTAATCCCTGTAATCCAATTGGAAAGTCCTCCAATCGAAAACACCCAAATCTTCCGGTAACTTGTGTCGATAAGTCTCCCAGTTTTCCAATAGACCGATAAGATCATTGCGACGACTTTGATTGGAAAAGCTTAACTGAAAAATATAAAGCAAAAAAATCCGGTCCTGATGATTTTTTGTATCCATTCCATAGAGCGTCGCGATATCAAAAAGCATCTTCATCTTGATAGTCAAAAAGGCAGGGAAATCAGCAAACCCCAATAAAATCCCCCCAGCCCCTGTAACCGCCCCCTCCGCAGAGGCCGAATTACGATACCATTTGATTCTACCTCGGACTTTTAGTTCTCGAGCTTCCAAAGTCAATCCCTCAGCAGGTTTGGGTACAATCCAGCTCGAACCAGTGATGACGACCTTGATTATATTCTCAATGGCTGTCGTAATCACTAGATGGACTTTCTCTGGAATCAAGGTATTGATTTTGGATTGAAGCCCATGCGTCATTCGCCCCACCATACTTGGAGGTTTTTTCATTTGAAATAGCCAGAGTCCGAGCTCCGCATGTGCATAGTTTGTATAGTTATCCATTTATTGTTTGAAAAACTTAAATTGGAAATTCAGGTTTAGCTCTTTAAACCTTTACCAAATCTAAACAATATGATTAAGCCTATTTATTTACTCATTCTTCTTTTCGGGAGTTTTCTTTTCCCTAAAGAAACCAAAGAAAGTACTGACCCATTTGCTGACATAACTATTTGCCATTCTTATTCCGATGATATGGCTCAGTTTGTAGATTCTCCTGGCTTTGCTTCTTTTCACCCAAGTCCAATCGAAATCACCTTTGAAGGGAAAGGAGAAATGACCACTTACCCTACAGCGGATGGCAAAACCGCAAGTGCCTACTTGATCAAAGCTAATGGTCCATCTGATAAATGGCTTTTCGTCTATCAGGAATGGTGGGGGCTCAACGATCATATCAAGTCTAAAGCTGATGAATTCTATGATGATCTGGAAGGAAAGGTAAATGTCATTGCATTGGACATGTACGATGGTCAAGTAACTGGGAATCCACAGGAAGCAGGAAAACTAATGCAAGGTGCTCAAGAGGATCGATTGGTAGCAATCGTAAAGGGAGCTCAAACTTTAGCTGGAACAAATGCTAAAATCGCAAATGTGGGCTGGTGTTTTGGAGGTGCTTGGTCCTTACGCTCAGCATTAATCACAGGACGGCAGAACATCGGTTCAGTAATGTATTATGGTATGCCTGTACGCGATGTGGAGCAACTAAAAAACCTAAACTCAGATGTATTGGGGCTTTTTGCTACAGAACAATATATCTCTGAGGAAATCATCAAAGATTTTGCTGCTAAGATGGACGAAGCTGGAAAGAAATTGACTTATAAAATATTTCCAGCAGTTCATGGATTTTCAAATCCAAGCAATCCAAAATATGATGCGGAAGCCAGCGCAGAAGCCTATGACATGGCAATAAGCTATTTAAGGGGAAAATTTAACGTCTAATCTATTTTATCCAAAAAAGAGAAAAGCTATCATTAAATGATAGCTTTTCTCTTTTTATAGAGTCTGACAATTATTTATCTATACAACCCATTAAACAACATTTTAAACGTGCCATGGGACTGCGCTCGGAAAGTAATCTCTGGTCCAAAGGCATAGAATTTGCCTTTTCCTATATTTGCTTCAAAGGCTGTTACCCCATTTTTCAAATACGATTGTCCCCAAGCCCATCCACTCCTGAGCGGCTCCTCTTCACCAAACCAAGCGATCGGCTTCACTCCTAGGTTAGCAGCATTTGGAGAAAGCATAAAGACAGGGCTTCGATTAAACATTATGTAGGCTTTTTCGTCCATTCCGTAATTGATAGGGGCCTTGTTGTCCACGTACATTTCCAATACTGATCCTGGAATGTAATACTTCTCTCCGCTCAATGCCTTTGAGGTACCGTTACCAGTTTGCTCCACTAGCGCATCATTTA
>JBLGAM010000042.1:0-24739 GCA_047612305.1 Planctomycetota bacterium
ACCACCATTGGGTTTATGGGGGGCAGTAAACAGTTTGTCCAAGCTTCGGAAATTAGATTCGAAGGTTATTTGGGAGGTCGTTCTTTTATGCCGAAAGGTCTCCTAGCTAACTTCTCGGACGAGAAGGTAGCTGACTTGTTGGCTTACATAAGGACGCTCAAATAACCCGAAGCTGTTCAGGATTGGCAATCCTGAATCAAGATCGCAGAATTTCAAATCCCCATCCAAAACAGGTCTGGAGAATAGAATTTCCAAGGGATCGATTTCTATCTAATAAACTCATACTACTGTTTTTGAAGTACTATTCTTCGGCCCGTTAAAAACCAAAACCCGACAGGATCTCTCCTGCCGGGTTTTATTCATTTACTTAGAAATGATTATTTCGCCTTACACAACATCAGGAACCTCAAATCCCTTTCTATAATCACGTGTCAGCATTTTATCCGCTTCGGCATCATTGACAAATTTCTCCGATTTCGGATCGAAGTGCAGGACGCGATCCAGTCGGTATGCGATATTTCCCAAGTGGGCAAGTGCAGAAGACAAGTGTGCGGTCTCTACCGGGCCGTTCAAGATAGAGCTGTCACGCGCACGAACCGCCTTGATGAAGTTTTCGAAGTGGCCGTCTGTTCCACCAAGTCCACGATCGACGCCCGCCGCTACAGGTCCTCCGTCGGATTTTGACATTCCTGGCGTGTTGTCCTTGCCAAGGAAGGAGGTGTATTTGTCATAACCGTCGACCACAATGTATCCTTTGTCGCCATAGAAGATATTGCCTACACCGGCACCCCCTTCGGTGTTGGTCAACCAGGGTCTCACTTCGAATTGGATGATCTTTTCTTCCTCAGGATAATGATAGATCGAGGTCAGCAGTTCGGGAGTTTCTTTGCTGTCTTTCCAGAGGAATTTGCCACCCATAGAGGTGATCTTGGTAGGCAAGCCTACATCCAAGCCCCACTGACAAAGGTCAGTTTCGTGAATTCCCTGGTTTCCGACATCCCCGTTGCCATAGTCCCAGTGCCAGTGCCAGTTGTAGTGTACCAGGTTTTCGGTGAAGGGCGCTTTCGGGGCAGGTCCGGTCCACAGTTCATAGTCCAATCCTTCAGGTACTGGGGAAAGCCCTTTGTCTCCGATATCCCCTCTCATTCGGAATACCAAGCCTCGAGCCATGTATACTTTGCCGATATACCCGTCCCGAATGAGCTGCACTGCTTCTTGAACGGCAGGAGAGCTTCTGAGCTGGACACCATGCTGAACAATGCGCTTGTACTTATGCGCAGCTTCAATCATTTTGCGTCCCTCGGCGATGTTGTGGGAACCCGGTTTTTCTACATACACATCCTTACCTGCCTGACAAGCCCAGATCGTAGCCAGAGAATGCCAGTGATTAGGCATGGCGATGCTGACGACATCGATGTCTTTGTTGTCAAAAACTCTACGCAGATCCTGCTCCAAGGCCACATCTGCATTGTACTTTTCCTTAAAGCTTTTCTGTCTTTCTTTTAGGAGTCTCATGTCCGGGTCGCAAAGCGTAGTCACTTGGACATCCTTTTGCACCATGAGGCTGGAGATGTGGGATTGGCCTCGGCCATTTATCCCAAGGACAGCGGCGTTGATTCTGTCATTGGCACCAAAAGCCGACGAGGGGATGATGGTGGGCGCAAAAACCGCCGCCGCTCCAGCCAGGGCAGTTTTTTTAATGAATGTTCTTCGAGTTGGATCTTTTGACATATCGTTAATTAGTTAGGTTCTTTTTTGGGTTCGAAATTCAGACCGCAGTGGATTCAGGGAACTAGTTCAGTCTACACTGGATGGCTTTTGTGCCTCAGTGTCAGATTGAAGTTAATTCTAAATTTTCTAAACATTTGCAATAAAATGAGTGGTGGTCAAAGTATTAACTGAATCGATTTCGGTCAGAACTATTTAAAATTCTAGCTGCTACTTTTTCACATTTACAGGGTCAATATTTTTGGCTGTGCTGCCTTAGATTTCTCAAGGGAAAGCAAGGAGTCTTTGCCGCTTAGATTTCTTTTTCTTACTACTTGGAATTTTCTAAAAAGACTAGTCTGAATTCGAAGTTTTTGAGTTTGAAAAGGGCTGGGAAAGGGAATCCCACAATGAAACAGGTTAAGGAAGCTGCCCAAGCCGGAAATCTATAGGAGGCTGTATTATCCAGAGGGTGTAATCCCGTACTGTTGTCGAGAGTAATTACACCCTCTTATCCTTTCCATTTTACAATAAGTAAACTTTCAGATTGCTCAAACAGCAAATTCTATTTGATAGTCGAGCGTAGTTACAAACTCGCTCAGGCTGAGATTCTACACCTAGGAGGGCGCTGTTAAGGTCCCGATAGCCATTCTGGATACAATCCTGAATCAAGATCGCAGGATTTCATTACGCTGAGCGGAGTAGGGTCATGTATTGGACTAAGTGTAGTTCAACGCAATGAATAGACTACATCGATCTAGGGCATATTCCATTTTAATTTTTTTCTGGATATGTTACCTCTACTTTTTTGATAAATGCTTTCCCATCTGCCTTCACTGTGACTTTAGATTGGTTTCCCAAAGAATCATATAAATATTCGGTAGGTGTTTCATTGGTTTTTAAAGGGTTACCAGCTATAATCTCAAATCTTTCATTCAGGATTGGATCATTATTTTTATTGTAGGTTTTCTTAAAAAACTGGAACAATTGATCCTCAGAATTGTACCATTCCTGAAGAATATCATTTCCTTTATTATCAAAGGAATACCTAATTTTCCCTTTCAATGCACCATTAGAATGGTAATCCGTCATCAAAATCACCCTTCCTTTTTTATCCATCTGATTGACGGAGTTTTGAATCAGAGCTTTGGTGTTATAAATAATTTTAGTGTAAGAAATCGGTTTTTTGGGATCATAGTTTATTTCCTTGGTCGAGGTTTCTTTTTCTCCCGCTACTGTTCTTGATTTTAGAATTCTTCCCTTTTGATCATAATTGAAATCTGTTCTGGACTGAGTTTCACCTTTCAAATTATAATTTTCCTGGTATTGGACTGGACCTTTATCTAAATAAAAAAAACGTGATCCACCGTTAACCGGACTACCGTTATTTCTAAAAACTTGATAGCTTATCTTTCGGCCGACATTATCAAATTCGTAGATTTCCCAAGAATTAAGCGTTGGTTCTTGGGATGAATTTTCGGGCATTGGATCAAAATCAAGAATTTTTACTTGAGTTGGATCTCCTTTTAATCCTTCATAGGGTATAAATCCCTTTTTACTTGAACATGAATAGACAACTAATTGAATGAGGAGAAAAGCTAAAATCCTAAAAAAATGGGGCATAAATTTTTTAAAGGTAAATTAGATATACTTGGCTTTAGATTTAAAATTATAAATTAATTAATAACTTTTTTCTCTGATATTCAATAATGATATCTATCCCCCCTCTCCACCCAGCCACCAATCGAACCTCAGAGGTACTGAGTAAAAACTACGGCTAGTAGAGGGATCATTTTAAATTCCGATCAAATTTCCATTTATTGAATTCATTTTTGTCTCGAGTTTAACCTTAAATTGGCTAAAGATCCCAGCGCTTTTTCCACACCGAAAACTCTGATGGCTTACTTCGATAGCGCACAAAATTTCCTTCATGAAGCCCTAAAAGTTCGGTTTCCACCACTTCGATGAACTTTGCCTGATCTTCTTCGGCTAGCTTTCGTGCTTCTACTTTCACGGTGTCGGATGCTTCTATTTTCCCCATGGCATTGATGACTATGTAGCCAACTACACTACGTATCTCTTCCCTGTATTGCATACGGAATGAATCTGGTTCACCCAACGATTGACGGATGGCTGCATAGCGCAGTGCAGATCGTTCGTAAGCCCAAAGAAAGACGTCTTTGAATAACTCAATGCGGTTTAATTCATAGATGCCAAGAATTCCTTTGAGGTAGCTTTCTTCTGGCACATCTATAAATGAAAGAGGGGCTAGATTATGTTGATTAAAGGGCAAGTTGGCGGCCAGCCGAGAAACGCGCTTATTGACATCGTCAAAAGGTTGTAGATAGGGGAGTTGAAAAAGTATGAAAAATGCCTGCTCAAATGGGTTTTCTATTTGTCTTACTTTTTCAAGAATCAGGTCAAAACATTCCTGAATGACTTGGGGAATTCCCAATGGGGTAAATACATAATTCGTAATTCCTACACCAAATACCCGAAGTCTTCCCGATGCAGCAGGATTGGGCAACAGGTTGTTTGAAAGTAAAGCATGCAGGTTGAGAATGGTGTATCTGTTGAAACCCACTTCATTGGATGATTCTACTAAAAACTCAATGGCCTCCTTGTGATTGAGGATCATTTGGGTTTTTTTGCGTGATTTGTCGTTGGCCGCTTGTCCCCCATGGATAAGCAATTCCGTATCCAACAAGGAATAGGTATTGCCTTCCAACCTGCTTGAATTCCAGGACAGATCAATCAATATACGGTTCAGAATTTCACGTGCGTAGGTACCTGCGGGCTGCTTATCGCCCTTTGTCTTTCCCCATTCTGCCAATTTTTGCTTTTCTTCCTGGCTGAGATAGCTGTCTATATTTGGGTGGTAATTTTCTAATAAGCTGCGATCATATCCAACTGGTATTCTTTTGATTTCAGGACGAGAAACCAAAGCTAGAATGTTTGCTCCTTCTTGTGAAAGAGGAATTGTTCCATGCGCTACTTCGCCTTTTTCTTTCGTAACAGCGAAGGAATCTATGGTCTTGATAAAATACCGAGTGGTGCGGGATCCTCCTTCGGTACGAATGAGGTTGTTTTCTTTAAGTTTCTTTAGCCGCCTTTGTAGGGTGCGTTTTTCTATTGAGAGGAAAAGCGCTTCATTAAGTTCTTCAAGACTTGCTCCAGCAGGAAAAGACCGCAAGGCTTGTATAATACTGTCAAGCTCGTTCTGTATGTTCATGTTAGCTAACCCCTTTTTGCGTCAGTTATAGTTGAATATTGTCGCAAAGGCAAATTCGCGACAAATATTTGTCGCAAAAAGTTGTTTGCGTCAAATAAAGGAGTCGTGAAAATGCAACAGTAAATGACGGCAGCGAGAGAAAAGAAATAAGTGGGGGCTATTGTAATTTCATACAACGGAATAATCAACTGAAATTCGAATGGTACGAGCAATCGGACAGTTCAAATCTGCAAGAATAGAAGGAAAACCTTTAATCCCCCTAGTAAGTGTAGGTGTGTTTCAATAATAAAAAAAGTTTTGGACAATATGTAGGTACTGACTCTCCAGAAGCTGATTAATTTTTCTTTTAAATCACCCTTTACGGGTTTTGGGGAGAATTCACATTTCCTATCCTAACCAATTCGGCCAAAACGTATCAATTTTTAAATTCTTTTAACCCCGAGTTTCAACTCGGGGTTATTTTCAGTCAACTCTGTGGGTAATAGAAATCGAACTCTTTTTTATTCTCAGTAGCCTTCAAAACATGTTTTGAGGGAATTTCCTATCTTTTGGCTTCTTAGCAACAAACACCCCAAAATGAAGCAGTTTCGTTTTTTTATTTGTGCAGTCATTTTTCAGTTTTTCGCTTGCAATCCTCAGATCAAAAATCAAAAAATACCTGAAAAGCCAAACATTCTTCTCATCGTTGCTGATGACTTGGGTTATGCGGATTTGGGAAGTTTTGGTGGTGATATAGCTACTCCAAATCTGGATGAGTTGGCCCGTCAAGGAATTCGATTCAGCCGATTTCATACCGCTCCTTTTTGTGCAGTTAGCCGGGCGATGTTTTTATCGGGGAATAACAATCATATCGCAGGCATGGGGGTTCAGGGATTGAATACTGATGTAGAGGGTTATGAAGGCCACCTTACTGACAGAATTATCCCATTTCCAGCGGTATTCCAAAAGGCAGGCTTTTCCACTTTCATGGCAGGAAAATGGCACCTTGGCTTAAGACCTGAAGACAATCCACATCAAAAAGGATTCGAACACTCTTTTGTTTTATTGGAAAGCAGTGGAAACCATTATAGTTCAAAGGGAATATGGGAAAAAAGCCCTATCTCATCTTACACAGAAGACGGGATAGAAACTATTTGGAAGGAGGGTGAATATTCTACGGATGTTTACACCGATAAATTGATCTCCTATATCAGTCAAAGCCAAAAGGAAAATCGTCCATTTTTTGGTTTTGCCGCTTATACCTCTCCGCACTGGCCACTACAAGTCGATGAAAAATACTGGAAAAAATACGAAGGGCGCTACGATGAGGGCTACGAGGCCTTAAAGGTAAAGCGTTTTGAAAGCTTGAAGAAGGCGGGAATGATTGCAGAAAATGCGGTTTTGCCTCCTTCTCATCCAGATATCAAAGCTTGGGATTCCCTTTCTCCCGAGGAGCAAAAAAAGGAGGCCCGAAAGATGGAGCTCTATGCAGGGATGGTGGATAACTTGGATTACAACGTAGGGAGATTGATCAATCATTTAAAAGAAACAGGACAATACGAGAACACTTTGATTGTCTTTATGTCTGATAATGGGGCAGCAGGGGAAGATTTTTATAATAACAAGAATTATGGCCCTTACCTTCAGGAGAATTACTCAGATGAGTATGCCGAAATGGGAAAAGTAAATTCCTATATCTCTTATGGACCGCAATGGGCAGAGGCTGGAAGTTCTCCATTCAAATATTACAAAGGATTCACTACCGAGGGAGGCATGAACTCACCTATGATCATCGCAGGCCCGGGAGTAGAAAATATCGGGAATATCAATGATTCTTTCTTAACCCTTTTAGATCTCGCGCCCACTTTCTTTGAATTAGCTGGAGTTGACTATCCGAATCAATGGAAGGGAAAAGCTGTAAAACCTTTGATAGGCAAATCGCTCATCCCTTTACTTACAGGAAAATCAAATTCGATTCACGATTCTACTTATGTCTTTGGATTGGAGCATGGAGGGTATGCGATGATCCGGAAAGGAGATTGGAAAATCTTGAATATTGAGCGTCCATTTCTAGTGGAGAATTTTCAGTTGGTCAATCTTAAAACAGATCTTGCGGAGCAGATTGACTTGAAGGAATCCTATCCAGAAAAATATCAGGAAATGCTGGGCGAGTGGGAAAGCTTTTCCAAAGAGGTGGGTGTGGTAATCCCTACCCCAAAATCACAAGACAAAAATTAACTAAGAATAAATGAAGTCAAGAATCGCAATTTTCTTTTCCCTTTCGATAGGCATCAGCCTTTTTTTAGGGAGTTATCATTCGCTAAATGCCCAAACCTACGGCAAAAATGGGATGGTGGTATCCGATCACTACTTGGCTTCTGAAGTCGGAGTTGCCATTTTGAAAAAAGGAGGAAATGCCATCGATGCTACGGTAGCTACAGCTTTTGCGCTTGCGGTGACTCATCCTGAAGCTGGTAATATTGGAGGTGGAGGTTTTATCGTCTTGATGAAATCAGATGGGGAGGTGACGACCTTTGATTTTCGGGAGAAAGCACCTTTGGCGGCTAGCCCTTCCATGTTTTTGGATGAAAATGGAAAGATCAGAGACAATTCAAATCACAAGGGATTACTTTCTGTCGGCGTACCGGGAACAGTAGCCGGACTATTCCAAGCCCATCAAAAATACGGGAAGTTGCCTTGGGCAGCTCTGGTTCAGCCAGCCGTGGATCTGGCAAAAAATGGCTTTCCCATGTCTTGGGGTTTATATACTGCAGCACTTCGAGTTTCTAAGATGGATGCTTCCTATGACATCATGCAGCACTTCTTTCGCGGTGCAAATGGAGAAGTAGTAGCTCCGGGGGAACTTTGGAAGCAGGCCGCACTTGCCAATACGTTGGAATCAATTCGTGATCAGGGAAGAGATGGTTTTTACAAAGGAGCAGTAGCAGCCGAGATCGAAAGCTACATGAAAGCAAAGGGTGGAATTATTACCCAACAAGATCTCGCAAAATATGAAGCTGTGGAGCGGGCTCCGCTGAAAACCACGTTTAAGGGCTATGAGATTTTTTCTATGCCTCCTCCAAGCTCGGGTGGTGTGGCTTTGATCGAGATGATGAATCTGATGGAGGCAGCGGATATTTCCAAGGTGGAATTCAACTCGACCGCTTATGTGCATCTCGTCGCAGAGGCTATGCGCAGAGCCTTTGCCGATCGGGCAGAATATCTGGGAGATCCGGAATTCAATCCAGATATGCCAGTCGATCGATTGATCTCCAAAGATTTTGCGAAAGCAAGATTTGAGAATCTTGACTTGACCAAAGCTTCAAATAGTGATTCCTTGAAGTTTGGCCAACCCTATGGTGGAGATCATACCACTCATTTTTCAGTGATTGATAAGGCTGGAAATGCGATCTCACTTACTTATACCTTGGAAAATAGCTATGGAGCTGGAATGGGTTCGGATAAGCTCGGCTTTATCTTCAACAACGAGATGGGCGACTTCAATCCTGTACCCGGAGTGACCACGACTAGCGGCCAAATCGGGACAGACCCAAATCTGGTTGCTCCTGAAAAACGCATGCTTTCCAGTATGACACCAACCATTGTCGCGAAGGATGGCAAACCCTATCTTGTGATTGGAAGCCCTGGAGGACGGACGATTATTAATACTGTTTTCCAGACCGTGCTGAATGTGCTCGCTTACGACATGCGAATAGACCGAGCGATCGAAGCGATGAAAATCCATCATCAGTGGCTTCCGGATCAGATTCTTTATGAGCGAAATCTGCTTTCTCCCGACACTCGAGATGCATTGGAGAAAATGGGTCACACCCTTCGTCCGACGACCAATATCGGGGTGCTGATGGGCATCACGTATGATGCAAAGCTTGGGATATTTGTGGGTGCTGCCGATTCGGCCAGTGAGGACGGAGCAGCGAGAGGATACTAAATTTTAAAGGAAAATATTCCAATGGATAATTTAAAAGAAACCGGTTTAAAAAGAGAAATAGGCGTTTGGGGGCTCTCAGCTAATATTGTCAATATTATTGTTGGTGCGGGGATCTTTGTCCTACCGGCAATAGTAGCTGAGATCATGGGGTCTTCAGGCATTATTGTATACCTGTTTTGTGGGTTTTTGATAGCATTGGTAATGCTCTGCTTTGCCGAAGCTGGTAGTAAAGTCACCCGTTCAGGAGGAGCCTACGCCTATGTGGAAACTGCCTTTGGTCCCTATGCCGGATTTCTGGCAGCAATATTTATGATTGTAGGAAGTGTTTTTTCTGATGCAGCAGTAGCCAATGCATTAGTAGAATTAATCGGATTGGCATTTCCTGTTTTTACTGATCCAGTGAACAGATTCCTCTTGTTGTTTGTACTATTTTCAGGATTAGCTTTCCTCAATGTCGTTGGGGTAAAGCAAGGGATTGGACTAGTTAAAATAAACACCGTCGCAAAACTCACCCCAATTATACTGTTGATATTTTTCAGTTGGAAAGATGTCTCATTTTCTAATTTGTATTGGGAATCGGCACCTTCCTTTAATCAATTTGGTCAAGCTTGCTTGATTTTGTTTTTTGCTTTTCAGGGCGGTGATGCAGGACTAACTGTTGGCGGGGAGATCAAGGATCCTCAAAAGACTGTTCCTAAGGCAATTTTCTTTGGAATCTTTTTCGTTTTAATTCTTTACGTTCTTATTCAAACCGTTTCTCAGGGAGTTTTAGGAGATCAATTATCAGAAAATAAAGAAGCTCCATTGGCGGCAGTGGCGAACATTGTTTTTGGACCGATCGGGTTTACCGTATTATTGGTAGGCGCAGGAGTTTCAATGTTTGGGATGTTGAGCGGAGAGATATTGAATCTGCCAAGAGTTATTTTTGGTTTGGCAAGTGATCGGATAATCCCGATAGATAAATTGGCAGCTATCCATCCTAGGTTTAAAACACCATATTTGGCAATTTTAACCTATGCAAGCCTTGGTTTTACCCTAGCTGCGTTAGGAGGTTTTCGACAGCTGGCAGTCATCGCTTCAGCAAGCATGCTTTTGGTGTATTTTGGAGTTTCCCTTTCAGTAATCTGGCTAAGAAAGAAGCAACAATTTAAGTCTGGAGATTTTAAAATTCCATTTGGTTACACTGTTCCAATATTGTCAGCTGGAATTATTCTTTTTTTCCTTTCCAATCTGAATGGATATGAAAAAACAGGGCTGGTGATCTTCTTTATCGCACTATCAGTAATTTATTTCCTAATGAAAGCGATCAAGACTAAAAAATTAAAAAAATGAAAGTCATATTATCTATACAAACCTTTCCCTTACCATGAAAAAAATCACTGTTCTTCTTTTCATGCTTTTTGCTTCTCTACCTGATGGAAGTAAAGTGCTTTACCTCTGAAACTTCAAGGATATGATGACTGATTGAGATTATTCCAACCTTTGGATGGCTAATATCGCTGGTTCTCAAAATGGTCCCTTGACTCAGGGAAATCAGCATGATTTTAGTCCTTTATGGGAGGACTTTTTGTTTTTTTTAAAGTTTCGAATTTTAGAAAAATTTCAGGACCTGGTAAGATTTAAAGTCCATAGCGGCTACCCAGTTGCCATTCTTGGAATAGTTGCGATGGTTTGGGTTCTGATCCAGTTGAGCGAAAGTGAAATTTTAGCCAATGGTGCTTTTATAGCAAAAGTGGTAATACTTTATTATATTCTTAACTATTTAAAAACCAGATGGAAAGAAGTTTTTGATTATTCTTTCGGTTTCACTTCTAAACCTAATTGAGATGAAAAGGAGACAGTTTATTTCCACAGCGGCACTGAGCGTGACCGCGATGAGTACTTTTGGATTTATTCTATTTGACGGTGAAAAATACGTCGGAGACTGCGCCACTACCTCAGATATTTTAGGTCCTTTTTACAGACCCGGAAGTCCGGTTCGTTCTAACCTTCATATTCCTGGAGAAAAGGGGGAAAGTGTAGAACTCAGTGGTAAAATACTCCATCAGGATTGTACTACCCCCTATAAAAATGCGAAAGTAGAACTTTGGCATTGCGATGCCGAGGAAGTATATGATAATTCCACCGCTGATTTTCGCTACAGGGGTACTGTCATGACGGATAATGAAGGTAACTATGCTTTCCAGACTATTCTTCCGATCCCTTATGATGCGGGTGGAGGATTGATCAGACCAGCACATTTTCACTTGATGGTTACCGCGGAAGGATACCAACCCTTGGTCACCCAATTGTATTTCAAAGGGGATAAAAATGTCGCTGACGATCCTTGGGCAGCTCGGTCCACAGATCGAGTTTTGGAAGTAAAAAAACTTTCTGATGGTTCAAACAAAGTCATTTATATTGTAGGAATGGCCCCGACCTTGGCGGTAGAAACAGCTTCTCTAAAAAAACTGGTTGGTCAGTACCAAAATGAGCAAGATCCTGACAAGACTATTGAACTCTTCGATTTTGAAAATGACCTTTGGATAAAAAATGAAGCTTTTGGAAATAAATTCTCTTATCGAGGAAATAATGTTTTCGAGAGTCCCAATAGCCCTGAAGGATTTGAGGTGTATATGAAATTTGAAATTACCTCATCCGAAAGCATCAAATTTAGCATAGGACGAGAAGGGGGTAAACAGGATTCATTCATTAAAAAAAGCTAAAACCATTAAATCGAGCATGGGAAAAAGTCAAACACTGGGATGATTATCGCCCATGTGAGATTCCCTCTAACCATTGAAAATCAAATAAAATACAGATGAAATTAAAGTTATTACTAGTTGCGATTTGTGCAATCGTTTTTCAAAGCCAGGTTTCTGCTCAGCAGAAAACCAACCTCCAGCCTCTCGATCTTTTTGACCTAGAGTACATCTCAGATCCACAGATTTCACCGGATGGGAGTAAAGTAGTCTATGTCCGAAACTTCAAGGATGTAATGACTGATCGAGATTATTCTAGCCTCTGGATGGTTAATATCGATGGTTCTCAAAATCTTCCCTTGACTCAGGGAAATCAGCGTGACTTTAGTCCAGTTTGGTCTCCAGATGGAAGCAAAGTAGCTTATCGATCTAATCAGCAAGATGAGAAAGTGAAGCTTTTTGTCCTCTACCTCGACAGTAAAGTTTCGGTGGCTCTGACTAATTCTGCCAATGCTCCCGGCTCCGTTTCTTGGTCTCCAGATGGACAGAATTTGGCATTTACTTCCAATGTGCCTACGGTAAAAAAGTCAATGCTATCCATTCCTTCTGCTCCGGCAGGAGCCAAGTGGAATGAAGCACCAATCTTTATTGATGAGTTGAATTATCGTGGTGATGGGGCTGGCTACCTGAAGCCGGGCAATCAGCAGATTTTCACGATTGGACTAGCTGGAGGGACAGCCAGACAGTTGACTTCTGACGATCAAGACTATGGATCTCCGGTTTGGGCAGCAGATGGCAAAAGCCTGATATTCTCTTCCAATCTGCATGATGACAACGAACTGGTTCCCAATAATTCGGAGCTCTACCGAATGAGTTTAGCAGACGGAAAAATCACCGCTTTGACTTTCCGTTTTGGTCCTGACGGAGATCCCACGATTTCACCTGATGGCAAACTAATTGCCTACACCGGAAATGATGATACCTTCCAAGGCTATCAAGTCCGCAATCTTTATGTGATGAATGCCGATGGTTCAGGAGTCAAAAATTTGACTTCGGATTTGGATCGGGATGCTGGCAATGCACAGTGGGAGTCTAATGGTAAAGGAATTTACTTCCAATACGATGAAAAGGGAGACACCAAAATTGGGCATGTGGCACTTACCGGCAAAATCAGAACAGTAGTCGAAGGACTTGGGGGATTGGATCTGGGAAGACCATACAATGCAGGTTCTTACTCAGTTTCTAGCAGCAACCGTTTCGCGTATACCCTTGGCGGTGGAGATCATCCAGCAGACTTAGCCGTATGGGTAGATGGAACGAGCAAGCGAATTACTTCGGTAAATGAGGATGTATTTTCCTATCGGGAAATCGGAGAAGTGGAGGAACTTTGGTGGAAATCCAGCTTTGATCAGAAAGATATCCAAGGATGGATCGTCACTCCGCCAAACTTTGACCCAAGCAAAAAATACCCATTTATCTTGGAGATACATGGTGGACCTTT
Organism: Planctomycetota bacterium; assembly: GCA_047612305.1. Classification (GTDB taxonomy): domain Bacteria; phylum Bacteroidota; class Bacteroidia; order Cytophagales; family Cyclobacteriaceae; genus Algoriphagus. The sequence goes on from JBLGAM010000042.1 coordinate 13,050, forward strand.
CGCCATGTATGGCAATTCCTTCTCCTATGAGGTACAGCAATATGCCGCTGCTGGCTATGTGGTGCTTTACACCAATCCACGGGGAAGTACAGGATATGGACAGGAATTTGGCAACTCGATTCACCATGACTATCCCAACCATGACTACGAAGACCTGATGTCCGGCGTAGATGCAGTGATTGCTAAAGGCTATGTGGATTCCAATCAACTTTTTGTGACCGGAGGATCTGGAGGTGGCGTACTAACTGCATGGATCGTAGGAAAGACTAATCGCTTCAAAGCTGCTGTAGTCGCTAAGCCCGTGATCAACTGGACGAGTTTTGTGCTTCATGCTGATAACCCAGCCTTCTTTGCAAAGTATTGGTTTGGGGCAATGCCTTGGGAGGATCAGGAAAATTACTGGAGAAGATCGCCGCTTTCGCTGGTAGGAAATGTAAAAACTCCAACCATGCTTTTGACTGGTGAGCAGGATTTCCGAACACCAATTTCAGAATCAGAACAATACTACGCTGCACTCAAACTGCAAGGTGTAGAAGCCGCCATGGTCCGAATCCCAAATGCATCACATGGATTGGTTAATAGACCAAGCATGTTGATGAGTAAGTCAGCGTCTATTTTGAGTTGGTTTAATCATTATCGAGACAAAAATTGAATTTGAATTTTCTTTTTACTCCTTTTCTCCCTAAATCCATTCAATGGTGAAACTCAATGATTGAAAATGGACAGACCGAAATTCCCTTCCCGACAAAGAATGGTAAGATGCGGTAGAGCGGGTTTTGGGATGAATGCTAGGCGCTGAAAATTACCTAAATTGTTCTCTAGAGATCCATTAAGAATGATTGAAACCTTTCAATACAAATAAATAGTAAAACTTAAAGACAAGATCATGATCAAAGTAACAGTTCTTTATGGACACCCAACAGACCCTGCTGCTTTTGAAAGCTATTACTCTTCTTCTCATATGCCTTTGGTCGGCAAAATAAGTGGAATTTCAAAAGCCGAAGTAACCAAGTTTCTTCCTGGCCCAGATGGCTCCAAGCCTGAATATTATCGAATGGCTGAGCTTTGGTTTGATACACCTGCTGCGATGCAGGAAGCGCTAGGTTCTCCAGAGGGCAAAGCCACCACGGATGACTTGGCAAACTTTGCTAGCGGCGGGGTGAAAATGCTGGTAGGAGAAGTTGGGTAAGGGTAGTTTCCAAAGTGTTGCCCCAACTTGCCTTTTATTTTAAATAGGAATAGTTCGTGAGACACAAACTGTAACGAAAAACTGTAAGGTACAAATTGGGGTTAGTATACAAAAAATATGAGGAGGCTTGATCAAGCCTCCTTTTTTGATTTTAATTTGCCTTAATCCCAAAGAGATCCCCCGGATTCCAAGTCGGCCGCTTTTCGGTTTGAGCGATGGAGTAGCTGATCAGGAAGTTGAGGTGCACGTAAGTCTTAGCTGCGCTGAAATCGAAAATCCCATCCATGCCATCTGCCGCTCGATGGTAGTATTTTGCACGCCATTCCTTGATAAAGGCATCCATATCAAAGCCAGGAATATTCGACTTATTTCCGTATTTGATGTGTAAGGCTGGAATTCCACTCACCACAAAACTGTATTGATCACTTCGCACAAATCGGTTTTGCTCTGGTTCGGGATCAGCTTCTATTTCCAACTTTAGGTAATCCGCAGCAAACTTCACATTTCCCATAATACTCGAATGCTCCGCTCCCAAAGGAACAATGGAAAGCAAAGGAGCAATCACGGTAGGCATATCGGTATTCACATTGGCAACAATAGATGATTTAGGAACCGTCGGATTGGAGGCAAAATAGGAGGAGCCTACTAATCCCATTTCCTCGGCAGTGACCATCACGATGAGAATAGAGCGTTTCGGCTTTGCTCCGCCTTTCGCATAGATCCGGGCAATCTCCAGCAAAGCAGCTACACCCGAAGCATTGTCATGCGCACCGTTGTAGATGGAGTCCCCATTTTCTGCTCTGCCTATTCCCACATGATCCAAATGCGCTGAATGCACCACATATTCCGATTTCAGTTTCGGATCCGAACCCGGGATTACCCCTATTACATTTTCACTTTCAAACTCCGAAAAGCTATTGGAATAGCTGGCCGTGAGGGAAAAAGGAAATTCAAAAGAAGAGTTTTTTCGAGCTTTGATAGCTGCTAATGTCTCCTCAAGGTTTTTGCCTGAGTTCAAAAAGAGTTGGTTCAGAAAGGCTCGATTGGAAGTCAAAGCAAAATTCAGATTTCCATTGAAGCCTCTTCCATAAGCTACCGTCTTCTCAGGATTCAAAGCCACATTAGATTGAATTACAGGATTTGAATTCGTAAAAGAGTTCATCGGATATACCAGAATTGCCCCAATTGCCCCTTTTTCAAAGGCGATATTTAGCTTATTTCCCGGACTGGTGAAATGTGAAATCAAGGTGGAGGCGGGAATTCCATCGGGAACACCTGCGACCATGACCACTACCTTTCCTTTGACATCGATGCCCTCGTAATCGGAATAAAAACCCGGAATATCTACACCATAACCTGCAAAAACTACTTTTCCTTCTCCTTTAGATTCGGCCGCCATTGGATTAGCATAGGGAAGAAAATCGGTTCCAAAAACCAATGAATATATATTTCCTTGCGCATCTAAAAGGAAAGCTTTGGCGCTGGAATTATCGACAACAGTATTTCGTAAAATCAGTTTTTGAGTATATTGACCAGGATCTCCACCCGGCTGAACTCCCATTGTTTTGAATTCCTTGACTACATAATCTACAGCTAGCTGATAACCTTCCGTTCCGGGCTTTCTACCTTTCAATTTATCATCTGCCAAGTAGGCAATATGACTGCGGATCTTCAGGGTATCGATTTGATTCATGGCCCGCTTGACGGAACCTGGGATTTCGACTTTTTGGGCAAAAGCTCCAACTGAAATTGCCCAGAATAAGATTAATAATTGTTTTTTCATTTGCTGTTGAGATTGAATACTTTTTCCATTCTTAGACAATTTATCAAGCTGAACCTGATAATTATTGGTACCTCAGACATGATTCGAGGAGTTGAGAACAAGCAATTACTTATGTCCAATATTGGTATTTTGTTTGAATAGCTAGTTATTCTATTTAAGTCAGTTTTCCTTCGGCAAAAAGTCTTCTGATCTCTTTTTTGTCAAATTTGCCAACGCTGGTTTTTGGGACTTCATTGATAAAAATATAGTCTTTAGGGATTTGATATTTTACAAAGTCTCTTGATAGAAATTCAATTAATTCTTCCTCTAATATTTCATCTTCTTCATTCACCAAGACGATGGAGGCTAAAGGTTTTTCTACCCATTTTTCGTCTGGGATTGCGATTACAGCAGCTTCTTTGATTTTAGGATGGGCCATTAAGGCAGATTCCAAAGCCACACTGGAGATCCATTCACCGCCACTTTTTATAAGGTCTTTGGTCCGATCTTTAATCTCCATATAGCCATCTTCGTCAATTGTGCTCACGTCACCAGTTTTAAACCAGCCGTCTTCTGTAAAGCTTTCAGAATTATTCGTTTTAAAATAGGAGCTCACGGTCCAAGCACCCTTTATTTGAAGTTCTCCCATGCTTTTGCCATCAGCCGGAGCCATCGTTCCGTCATCTGTTACAATTCGTATTTCTACCCCAGGAAATGCCGTGCCCTGTTTCGCGCGGATAGCTAATTGTTCTTCGGCTGATAAGTGATCATGTTTAGGCTGTAATCGACTCACTGTTCCCAGCGGAGAAGTTTCAGTCATTCCCCAAGCTTGAACACCTCTTATTCCGAAATTTTTTTCAAACCCTTCAATCAGGCTCTTTGGTAGCGCAGAACCACCAACAAGGTATTCTTCGAGCGCTAATTTTTCTTTTGGAGGATTCTTTTTCATGGCATGATACACGCCCAGCCAAATGGTAGGAACACCGTTGGCTTTATTTACTTTTTCTGCGATGAGAATTTTAATAATAACTTCTGGCTGTAAGTTGGAAGAGGGAAGTACCATGGTTGATCCAGACAAGAGACACAAGTATGGGAAACCCCAAGCCATGACATGAAATTGTGGTACAATCAATAAAACAGTATCCCGATTGCTAAAATTTCCTGCATTTGGGGATATAATTGTTGTTGCATGTAAAAAAGTGGACCTGTGGGAATACAAAACTCCTTTTGGCAAGCCTGTGGTTCCACTGGTATAACACATACCGCTAGCATCATTTTCATTTAACGCAGGCCACTCAAAATCTTCTGAATGGTCAGCCAGTAACTCTTCATAATGTATGGTATTTGGTAAGGTGGTCTTGAAATCTTTAGGGGCATTTATCAACACATAGTGTGTTACAGTTTCGAGCAGAGGCGCTATTTTTTCTAAAAGGGGCGCCAAAGTGGCATCCACAAAAATCACTTTGTCCTCCGAGTTATTGATAATGTATTCGATCTGATTGAGTGATAATCGAATATTTATAGTGTGACAAACAGCTCCTACACCAGAAATCCCATAGTATAATTCTACATGAGGACCATGATTCCAGGCAAAAGTGCCCACCATATCCCCTTTTGTGATTCCCAACTTCTGGGTTAATGCATTGGCTAGCTTTTTACAGCGTTTATACATATCGCCAAAACTATACTCATGTCGCGATCCATCTGGTAGATAGGTGATTATTTTTTTGTGATGATAGACGCTGTTTCCATACTCCAGAATAGTAGTGGTCGTGAGTGGATAATTCATCATTAAGCCTTCCATTTTTCAAAAATTTAGAATGTTATTAGTCACTAGTGTCCTATTTATTCCAGTAGATTAAATCAGTTTATAATTTGTAAGACGCTTGAAAACCCTGTTAATTTCTTCTGAATGAATTCCAATCTAATATATCCACAATTGCAGATATCTTTTCCGCTACTTTTTTTCTGGATTTGAAATTCAGATTATATTTCAGAAAGGCCGTTCCCCCCTTCAGTTGACCTGAAGCAGCATCTGAAGTTTCAAAACTAGTTCACTCCCCCATTCTTAAAACTCTTATCGGGATAGGCAGGTGCCTGAGGAATCGGTCTTGGATCAGCTTTGATCAATGCCTTCAAATGCTCGATTGCTGCTTCTAACTGTGCATCTTTTCCTTCGAAAGTTGCCTTCGGCAAATTGATCACTTCGATATCGGGAATAAATCCAACGCCTTCGATCAACCATTCGCCTTCTTCTCCATATACACCATTCATCGGAGCCCTAGCGATGCCATTATCAGACAAAGTATTTGAGCCAGACAGCCAGACCTCGCCACCCCAAGTTCTAGCTCCAATCGCTTTGCCCATGTCCAGTCTTCGGAAGCCTTCCGCAAAAGCTTCTCCATCCGAAGCAGTAAACTCATCTACCAGCAAAACCAAATGACCACGGAAAGCATAAGGCATGTTCCAATAAGGTTCGCCGGTTCTGCCTTTCCAGTAGAAGAATACTTCCCGCATCAATTTCTCTAAAATAAAGGAATCGATATTTCCACCTCGATTCTGTCGAACGTCGATGACCAATCCTTCTTTTTTAAACTGAGGATAGAAGTCCCGATACCACTGCGAAATGTCTGACTCCGTCATCGCACGTAGGTGAACATAACCCAGCGCTCCGTCGGACTTAGCTTCCGTTTCAAGTCTTCGGGTATATTCCCATTCGTTGTAGCGAAGATTGGACTCGGCTTGAGCAGTCATAGGCTTCAGAATCTGATCTTTTTTGGCTTTACCGTCGGCAGTAAGTAGGGAGATTCGAACTTGCTTACCCGCCTTGTCTCGCAATAAAGAATACAGATCGGGTACTTCCATTACCGCAACGCCATCAATATGGGTGATGATATCGCTTTCAGAAATAGTCAAATCCGGGTGAGCAAGTGGAGACATCTCATCAGGATAGTCTGGGTCAGACAAGTAGATATGGTCTATTGAATAGCCTTTTAGTTTTTCGTTTCGGCCCAGCTTTGCGCCTAGCATCCCAAAATTGATATTGTCCTCACCGTCTCTGAGATCACCACCTCGTACGGAAGTGTGCAGTACGCTGAGCTCGCCAACCAGTTCGCCGATAACATCGGAAAGTTCCGCCCGAGTAGTCACCCGATCCACTAAAGGAAGGTATTTTTGATACATCGCATCCCAATCCACACCATGCATATTGATATCGTAAAAGTAGTCCCGCTCCATTCTCCAAGCGTCAGTGTAGATTTGCTTCCAGTCCTCCCGTGGATCGATGGAATATTTTACTCCGCTGAGATCCAATTTAGTCTTGGATAAGTCAGAGACTGGTGAAGTGCTGAGTTCCACTACGGAATAGGTGGAGCCACTTCTGACAAGAATGTATTTGTTATTGAGCGAAACGGTATAGTTTCTGATATTTTCGATAAAAGCTTTTGGTTCTGGCTTATTGGAAATCGGTACCATCATCAGTGGTGCTTTGTCATCGCCACTCGCACCTGCACCATAGATGACACCCATTCCAGGGCCGATCTCATGGAAATAGATTGCTTTGTCAGTAACAATCAGATTGGTATAGTTCCCGGCAGGTACAGGCACTTCTCGAAGTCTAGCCTGAAGTCCATTTTCCTCGATCGTCACTATCACTTTTTCGGGTGCTTTGGCTGCTTCCTTTTGCAATTCATTGTTGAAAAAGAAAGGAGAAACCAAGCCTGACTTCAATCCGATTTGATAGATTTTCATCTGCTTTTCCCAGAAAGGCTCCGGCTGACGAGTACCCCAAGGGCTGCTGATGACCGATTGGAAATTGCGATCCGAGAGAAAATACAACCAGTTTCCATCTGTACTCCACTGTGGGCTAAGGCTGTTTGCCCGATCAGAAGTTATCGCAATTCGCTTCTTGCTGTCGATATTAAAGGCATGAATTTGCGAAAAAGTATTGCTTGCTGCTTGCGCATAGGCGAGCCATTTGCCATCAGGCGACCAAGCCATGCTTGAGGTAATGCTTTCATCTGAATCCGTCACTTTGGTTTGAGTTCCAGTGGCTTTATCCATGATCCAAATCGTCTCATTCAGATCGCGGTAAGCAATCTTTGATCCGTCCGGAGAAGGGCGCATATCAAATTTCAGCGTAGTACCATTCTTGGAAACTTGCTGTCCTTGATCCATCCCAAGGCTATTATATTCATGGATTTCAAATTCTGAGCTTTCGTCAGAGAAGGTAAAAATCGATTTTCCGTCTTGAGAAAAAATGGCATCCCGATAGCGCACGCCATCTTTACGGCTGAGTCGGATAGTTCGTCCGTCTTTTACCGGAACAGAAAATACACGGCCTCGAGTAGTCATTACGACACGCTCGCCATCATTGGACACTGCCATATTTGTAAGGTTGGACATTGGATTATCCACCCATTTTTCACGGAGCTGATCGAAGTCTGAGATGAGCTGAATGGCAAGGGTCTTTGCAGTTCCACTGCCTAAATCCATTAATTTAAGATCTGCGCCCACGCGATATACGAGCTGATTTCCTGAAATCGAAAACTCCCGAATATCGTAGCTAGGCTCTTTGGTAATCTGAGCAAGCGAACCTCCATTCTCATCCATACTCCAGACATTCATGATCCCATCTCTGGAGGATAGAAAATATAGCTTGTCTTGATGAGGTACAGGATGGTGATTTTCACCCTTATAATCTTTAGTCAGTTTTACTGCCTCGGCAGTTCCTTCTGTGTACTTCCAAAGTTGGCGTGCTGTACCTCCTTCGTAGCGCTTGGTGACGTTATTGTGGAAAGTTGGCCGGACAAAAAAGTAAGTGGCCCCATCTTCCGAAAAGCTTCCTTCGGCGGCCATTTCCAATGGGAGAAGTGTCTTCGCACCGCTTTCTACATTGACAGTAACTGTGTTGAGTTTTGGTAAGGTGGAATACTGATTGGTGACATAGGCTAGTTCTGTAGCAGATTTCCAGTCGGTGGGAATCGAGGCGGAAGGCTCAAAAGTCAGTCGCTTCGGAAGTCCTCCTGCGATTGGCATCACATAGACTTCAGTTGGGCCTTCATAACTCGCCGCATAGGCGACCCATTTGCCATCTGGGGAAATTTTGGGATCCGACTCATCGCCTGGATGTGAAGTCAGACGGATGGCATTGCCGCCAGCTACGGGAACACGCCAGATATCACCTTCAGCGACAAAGACCAAGTGATCTCCCTTGAGATCTGGATGCATAAAATAACCTCGAGTAGTTTGTGCAATTGAAAAATTGCAAATGAGGAGTAAAAGAGGAAGAAAGAATTTTGACATAGCTTCAAGATTTAGCAGAAAGTACTCAATCTAATTGATCTGGTAGAAATCCCCATGCATTTGGTATAAAAATCAATCTTACCAAGGTTTGAAAGATCTAGGAAAAAGAGGTGGTTAATGGGATCAAGGAATTGGAGGTGATCCAAGATTTAATCATCAATCGACTTTGTCTAGAAATCGATGGTAAAATCAGCTCCTCTAATCGTGTTGTATCAAATTGTTCTTAGCAAGATTTTCCCGAAGGTATCTACACTCAAAGTTTCAATGGGGTTTTTTAAAGTAGATTGGTAGGAGATATAATTAGCAATATAGATTCATAAAGGATTAACAGTATCTTATATCAGGAAGCCCTGTCAGAATTTTTTAAATAGATGTTTCTGATCTTGGACTAAGAAATAGAAACATGTAGCAACTCATAAACGCAGGGGCTTATTTGGGATTAGATTTTTCTTCCTGAGAATTAGTCTCCATTCAACCTTTGGTATCATTTCGAGTGGATAATTGAATATTCAAAAAAATAGTACTACAATTATTTAAATTAGTCATATTTGATAAAAAAAATGAAAACTATTTGCACCTTATTCTAATTTCTGGTTTTGTCACTTAATGCTATTGCACAAAATGACAATCCACTACTAGTCAAGCGGTAAATGCGGGAAAATCAACCAGAGTGAAAAATATTATCAGCTTAAAGGTTGGGATCACAGATCCCTTGCTTGCGGTGGTTTATGAACGATTATTCACCCCATATTTAAGTGCAGAATTGGCAGTTGGTCTTTTAGGTGTTTCAATTGGGCCAAAGATAATTCTCCCTTCGCTCAGACAAAACAAAGTGAATTTCCACACAGGAGCAGTGGTAGGATGGGGATTATTTGACCAAGGCATGTATAGCTATTTACCTTTAGGAATTAATCGATTAACGAGGAATAATTTTGTGCTTAGTTTTGATATAGGTCCAAAATATAGATTTGATGACGAAGAATTTTGGCCTGGCGCCACCTTTAAAATTGGAAAAGCATTTTAAGCATATCTAGCCATTACATAGAAAACCGGACTTGAATTAAACCCCAGTCCGGGTTTTTTATTTAGACTTCATTTTGTTGATTTTACTATAGCAAAACGATTACTAAATAGAAATTCGCTGATTTAAGAATTTGAGTTAATTCATCAGCTAGTTAGGAAGCAATTTTTTATTCAAAAATTAAAATGATTTCATTTTTCAGAAAAATCCTCCAAAAACTTTCTCAGCCCAATACAGTCACTCGGCAACTAGCCTAAGCGATTAGGGAATCACCCTCGTGGATAATGAGACTCAAGCAGGAAAGATTACCTATGAGGAACTTCAAACTATTATTTTGAAATAGGGAAAGGATTAAGAGCTTTTCAATAGCTAAAAGAATTCTCAAGGGAACTGGCAAAACAACTTCGTTTTCCCATATTTATTTGAGTATGTATCAATCTTGGAGACGAAGATTCTCGGTAAAAACAGTTGGGCAAGAAGAAGTAAAATAAGCTCAGATTATACTAAAATTTTCTAAGACCTACTACCGTTTGAAGATATGTTGGGTAATCAAATTTGGCTCTTGAATAACCTGCTCATACAGCTGAAAGAAATTGAAGTGACTCAGGGGAGAATTGTGGAATTAAAGAAGTGATAAGTGCATAATCTTATTTTTTCATCAATACAGATTACCCTATAGGACCGAGTACTCCATCAAGCTTTACAATTTTGCTCAGGAATTAGATTTATCCAATATGGGGGACCATACACTTGGGCCCTTAACTATTAAAATTCGAGACATTTTCTGGTAGTTTTATGTCTAAGAATTTGTATTTTGTCTATGCCAAACTGAATTTTTACAGGTTATAATTCCAAGCTTTTCTAGGTACCTGGGATTTGAATCCTACAATCTTTTCAGGCTGTGCCTTTGAGAATAAGAATCGCTTACCTAATGCAGGATGATGATTTCAAAGTTTTTTAAAATGATCTATAAATGTGATTGATGAGTGGAATGCAAAACCAGTCCTAACTATCATGGTAACTTAGAATTCGTAAATGAAAATTACCGATGCACTTAAAGGAGAGTTAATCCAATGGCTTGAAACCTACTGGACTACCTACATCAAGGGTGATTATGATCGCTGGGCCACATTTGTTGCGGATGATTATTATAATATCGGTGGAACCAAAGAAGAAATCTGGCATTGCAAACAGGAAATTCTGGAGTACAGCTATGCTTTGTATGATCAAATGGTCGATCAGACGGAGATTCGCAATCGGGAAATCGAAGTACTTACATACGGCGATTATTTGATGGTCAATGACTTTACTGATCTCTTTGTGAAAATCGAAAACGAATGGGCCTTTTACGGTCCTTTTCGAATGTCCTCCCTTTTGTCAAAAACGGATACTGGGTGGATTGCTTTGCATCAGCACGGGTCCTATCCAGACATGAAAGCGACTGAAGGGGAGGCCTTTGCATCTGATGTGCTCAAAGCAGAAAACAAGCGCCTCCAAGAGGCTGTCGATCAGCGAACCAACGAACTTCTTGTAAAGAATTGGGAATTGGAGATTGAAGCTGCGCTGGAAAAAGTAAGATCCCGGACTATGGCGATGCATGCTACCTCGGAATTACAAGAAGTCATCTATACGGTACATCAGGAATTACTCAAGTTAGAAATCGGAATTTTTGGAGGATCATTTATTGCCATTAACAGTGAAATAGATCAAGAGCTTCGTTGTTGGGGATCCGGCGGAACGGCCGATACTTCAGATGAGGTTTATATCCCTTATTTTGATAAGCCCTTTTACACGAATTTGGTCAAGGGGCTAAAGGGCGGACCAGCCTTTTTTACTGAAGAGTTTACGCAAGAAGAAAAAAAGGAATTCTTTACTTTTTTGTTTACAAATGAACCTTGGTCTGCCTTGAAGACCAATGAAAAAAAAGAAATCCTCTCAAGTCGAGGTGGATACACCCGATCCTGTTGTGTGTCTCAAAACACCAGTATTTTTATTATCAACCATTTTGGCGAAAAATTTTCTAAAGAAGAAAATGAGATTCTCAGGCGCTTCGGAAAAATCTTCGAACAATCCTACACCCGCTTCCTTGACCTGCAAAAAGCCGAATCCCAGACAAGAGAGGCCGAAATTGAGCTTTCCCTGGAAAGAATTCGAGCTCAGGTGACTTCCATGCAATCTTCTAACGAACTTCTGGATATAATGGTGATGATGCGGGGGGAATTTGTCAAACTGGGACATGAAGCCTATTACTTCTGGCACATGCGCTGGCTTCCCAAAACCTATCAGAAAGCAATGACCTCAGGGGATGGTTCGAAAATAGGCATGGTCATGAGTTTACCCAGGAAAATTCACGGAGAAATTGAAAAGGTAGCAGCATGGGAGAAAGGGGCTGAGCCGATTTTGGTTTTGGATAT
>JBLGAM010000043.1:0-24495 GCA_047612305.1 Planctomycetota bacterium
TACCTTTGGCGATGATTTGTTAAACAAGGTTAAGATGGTGGATATAGATGACGCTATTTTAGCACCTTTGATGAGCAAAGATTACATAGGATTTATCAAGATGGGCATGGCATATGCCGACTTGGTAATCAAAGGCGGTGAAGTTTCCGCAGAATTAAACCAACTAATCGAGGGTCTCTCAAAAGACAAGAAGTTTGAAATCAGCATTGAAACAGAAGCAGAAGAACAAGCTCACGAGGAGCTATTTGACATGTATACAACCCTTGCAGGGTAAAGTATTACTATGGGCGGTTCTGTCCATCTCCTTTCTTAATTATTCATGTAGCGATCCCGCTACAGTAGGTCTAGAACTAGCTCCTGGAAATAACCAAATTGGGGTGTTTTTCCAGGAGTTTGATTTGCCTGCTAAAGTGGTTTTGTTGGACTCTTTCAATACTACAAATCAAGGAGTATTAATCGTAGGAGAAGAAGAAGATCCGTTTTTTGGTAAAACTTCAGGAATTGGATTTTCCAGAATGTATATTGATTCCAGAGACGAAAGACCTTCACGAGATGCCTTGTTTGATTCGGCGTTCTTCAATATCGATGTAGTTTCAGTAAATGGAGAAAACTTGGAGGAACCTAAATATTACTCCATTCATCAATTGACTGAGCCATTACAAGATACTTTATATTACAATTTTGACGAATTGGCGTATGATGTTAAACCGTTTTCAGAAGGTGAGATACTTTTTGGAGACGTCAAAGACACTACGGTCTCTTTACAAGTAGATGAGGACTTTGCACTAGAGATATTTGATAAACTTCAAAGAGGAAGGGAATTTAATGACCTATTTAGTTTTAGAGATTACTTTCCTGGAATAGCGATAAAAGCACGAAAAGGAGACGATGCTACAATAGGTGTAAACCTTGGCTTTTTGACAAATTTTACATTTTATTATCATTTGCAAGGAGATACTGTTTCCTCTGTCTACGAGATCTCCACTGCATCATCCAGAAGTTTTAATGGTATAGAAAGTGATCGTTCGGGCACGCCAAATGGAATAGTTAAGGTGCTGGGTAAAGATTATGATGTTGGATCTTTGGTTGGATTGAAAGCGAATTTGGGGATGGTATTTAAAATTGATACCAGTCCCCTAGACCCCTTCCTGGATACATTGAAAGGAATTATATTTAATCAAGTTAATTTTGAGATAGGGAAAATTGAGGATCAATCAGAAACTCAAACCCCACCAACCTCAATGGTGATTTATCTTACTGATGCTACTAATGAAATCTTAATTAGATCGTCTGATAAAAGCCCATTAACCTTACAAACTGATGGTCAGTCACAAACAGAACTTGATGCTAGTGGGAACATTCAACTATCTACTAAAGCGCCTGCTATCTTGACTTATTTTCCAGACAAAGAAATTTATATCACTCCAATAGCCTCCTATTTAGGGGCTTTATACCGAAAAGATATTACAAGAAAAGATTGGTTGATCTATGGAAATTCTCCATCGTCAACTGGAGATGCCTTTAAAAGATCTTTTAGACAGTTTACTGTTGCTCAAGAAAATATAAGAATTAAAGTGGTTTACTCGAAAATCAGATAATTAAAATGATTTCGAAGAAGTGTTCTTCACCTACTTCCTAACTTAAGGGAAGTAGGTTTTTTTTTTGGCACGAATCCTGTTTCTTTGTGAAAGTAATTTTTAAGTCAAAAAATTTTTAAATATGTGTGGAATCGTAGCGTACGTCGGTCAACAAGAAGCTTTGCCAATTATCATCAAAGGTTTAAAGAGGTTAGAATATCGGGGTTATGATAGTGCGGGTGTAGCATTACTAGATCCTAATGGATTGAGTGTTTACAAAAAGAAGGGGAAAGTATCAGAATTGGAAAAACATCTCGAATCCTCTACAAATTTGACTTCTAAAATAGGAATAGGACATACGCGTTGGGCGACTCATGGAGAGCCGAATGATGTCAATGCGCATCCTCATTATTCTTCTTCAGAGAAAATTGCAATGATTCATAATGGAATCATTGAAAACTATGAGGTACTTAAAAAAGATTTAGAGCAGAAAGGTTACACTTTTCAGTCTCAAACTGACACAGAGGTTTTTATTAAGTTCATCGAAGATATTCAATTGAATAACGACTGCAGTCTAGAGGAAGCGCTTCGATTAGCACTTCATAAAGTAGTGGGTGCATACGCAATCGTTTTGATCAACAAAGAAGAGCCGGATACCCTGATTGCAGCTAGAAAAGGATCTCCACTTGTGATTGGAGTTGGGGAGGATGAGTACTTTTTGGCCTCTGATGCGACACCGATCATCGAATACACCAATAAAGTAATTTACCTCGATGACTACGAGATTGCAGTGATTCGTAATAATCGTCTTCAGGTAAAAACCATTGAAAACGTAGAGACCAGTCCATACATCAACCAACTAGACATGGAACTGGAAGCTATTGAAAAGGGTGGATACGAGCATTTTATGCTCAAGGAAATATTTGAGCAACCTAAATCCATTGCAGACTGTCTTCGCGGACGCTTAGATGCTAAATCTGGCAGGTTGGTTCTAGGAGGTCTTCGTGATTACATGAATAAATTTCAAAACACAGAGCGGATCATTATCACTGCATGTGGAACCTCCTGGCATGCGGGATTAGTAGCTGAATACTTATTTGAAGAGTTTGCAAGGGTTCCTGTGGAAGTCGAATATGCTTCGGAATTCAGATATCGTAATCCAGTGGTCAATGAAAAAGATTTTATAATCGCGATCTCTCAATCGGGAGAAACAGCAGATACGCTTGCTGCAATTGAACTAGCAAAGTCAAAAGGTGCGACTATTTTCGGAGTTTGTAATGTGGTAGGTTCATCCATTCCTCGTACTACACACGCAGGATCATATACTCATGCTGGTCCAGAGATCGGAGTAGCTTCTACCAAAGCATTTACAGCACAGATCTCTGTGCTTGCTATGATGGCTTTGAAGTTAGGATATCAAAGAGGAACCCTTCCAGAAAGCAGATACATTCAACTTTTATATGAGCTTGAAGCCATTCCTAGGAAGGTAGAAAAAGCGTTAGAAAGTAATAAGGCCATCAAATACATCGCTAGCCAATACAAGGATGTTAGAAATGCGCTTTATCTCGGAAGAGGTTATAATTTCCCAGTAGCCTTAGAAGGAGCCTTGAAGCTGAAAGAGATTTCATATATCCATGCTGAAGGCTATCCCGCTGCGGAAATGAAGCATGGCCCAATTGCCTTGATTGACGAGGAGATGCCGGTTGTTTTTATCGCGACTAAAGATAGCTCGTACGAAAAAATAGTAAGCAATATCCAAGAAGTTAAGGCTAGAAAAGGGATAGTAATTGCTGTAGTTACCGAAGGTGATACACAGGTAAAAGCATTGGCGGATCATGTTATCGAGGTTCCAGCCACACACGAGGCTTTCTCACCTCTGGTGGCAGTAGTGCCGCTCCAATTGCTCTCTTACCATATTGCAGTGATGAGAGGTTGCAATGTAGATCAGCCAAGGAATTTGGCTAAGTCAGTTACAGTGGAATAAATTTAGAGAGGCGATCAAATTGATCGCCTTTTTTTACTTACAAGCTCCGAGAGTCCAGGATTTAACTCCTGCAAGATCAGCAGCACAAGAATTCCCATAGGTTTTCGAATCGCAGCCACAAACGGGACTGTAATCTTTTGTACAGGCTCCAACTTTGATTTTTTCAGGATCAATGCAAGCATCACTAGGTATTTCATCATCGCATTGGAATGCAGAAAAACTCACCAGCAGTAAAATGAACAAGGACAATTTTTTCATCAGGGGTTTTTTATCTGTTAACGAAACGCAGTATTCATTTGAGGGGTTACAAATGCCCCCAATAAAAATTCCTACTTTTGTGATGCGAAAAGAAAACTATGCTGGATAAATTACAAACTATTAAAGAGCGATTTGAGGAAGTAGGTCAATTGATCGTAATGCCCGAGTCTATGGCAGACATGAGCAAGTATGCCAAGCTGACTAAAGAATATAAAGACCTTGAAAAGGTTGTGAAAATCTATGATGAGTATGATTTAGTGATTCAGAATCTGGCCAATTCAAAAGAAATTTTGGATACTGAAAAAGATGCTGAATTTAGGGAAATGGCAAAAGCTGAATTAGACAAGCTCAGACCGCGAAAGATTGAACTGGAGGAGGAACTCAAGCAACTTTTAATCCCAAAGGACCCCAATGACGCTAAAGATTGTGTGCTAGAAATTCGTGGAGGTGCAGGAGGGGATGAGGCCTCGATTTTTGCAGGTGATTTATTCCGAATGTATCAACGTTTTTGCGAAGTGCAAGGATGGAAATTGACCGTGCTCGATTTGACTTTTGGCTCAGCCGGAGGCTATAAAGAAATTATTTCCACAATATCAGGGGCTGATGTCTACGGAATGATGAAATATGAATCAGGTGTTCATCGAGTCCAACGCGTGCCTGCTACAGAATCGCAAGGAAGAGTTCATACCTCCGCTGCTTCAGTAGCTGTGCTTCCTGAAATGGATGAAGTAGAGGTCAACATTGACATGAACGATGTAAGAAAAGACACCTATTGTTCTTCGGGTCCAGGAGGTCAATCGGTGAACACAACCTATTCTGCAGTGCGATTGACTCACAATCCTTCGGGTCTTGTGGTAACCTGCCAAGATGAAAAATCTCAGATCAAAAACTTTGAAAAGGCGCTGAAAGTATTGAGATCCAGACTCTATGAAATCGAGCTGGCCCGGCATAATGACGCAGTAGGCGCGCAGCGAAAATCCATGGTGGGAAGTGGAGATCGTTCGGATAAAATCCGGACATATAATTATCCTCAATCCCGAGTGACCGATCATCGAATCAATAAAACGGTTTACAACCTACCAGAAGTAATGGATGGTCAGATCGGTGAATTTATCTCTGCTTTACGTTTTGCAGAGAATTTGGAAAAAATGCAGGCCAGCGGAATCGAAAATTAGGACTGAAATTTGCGTATAATTCCACAGAGTCCTTTATTTTATTAATTTACGCCATTATTTTGAACCACTTACACTCATACGTTTATGATTATCACTGGAGAACGAGAAATAAATTTGGTGAGCTGGAGCGAAGCTCATTTTCATCAGCTCTATCCTCTGGCGAATAATCCAAAAATCGCGATGAATCTTCGGGATAGCTATCCTCAGCCCTATACCATTCATGATGCACGGCATTGGATAGAACACAATCAGAAATTCAATCCTCCGCAAAACTTTGCTATAGAAATTGATGGGAAATTAGCTGGTTCCGTCGGTTCGGATCGTGGCAAAGATGAGCTCCGAACTAATATGGAGATGGTTTTTTGGGTGGCTGAACCATTCTGGGGACAAGGTATTGCGACTGAAGCGGTGAAGCTTTATTCTAACTATGTTTTTCAAAAATTCGATGTCCAGCGTTTATTCTCGCAGGTATATGACTTCAATGGCCAATCGATGAGTGTGCTAGAGAAAGCTGGGTTCATTCCAGAAGCTATTTTGAAAAAGGCATTTATTAAGAATGGCGTCGTAGGAGATATTTTCCAATATGTCATGATCCGAGGGGAAAAGTAAATTCCCTTTTCTTTCTATCGATTCACGATCACTTTATATTGTCTCAGCTCATTTTTATTTTGAAGCTGGATGATGAAAAGGCCTTTCCTGAGGTTTTCAAACTTAATTCTTTCTTGAATTCCTCCCAATTCTACCCGTTTAACTACTTGTCCAAAGGAGTTGACGAGTTGTACAGATTCCCAGATCTTGGCGTCCTTTAATTCTAAATAGACTTGTCCATCTGATGGATTTGGATAGATCTTTACACCTGTTTCTAATTGCTCAGGAATGCTTGTAATAATATTAACATTCACAGCGAGTGTCTGAGCCGGACCATCATTACATTCATTCTGAGGAGTTACTTTTAGCGTTCGGATTCCTTCACTTAGCCAATTCACTTCAACGCGAGTAGTGCCTTGCCCTTGCTGTATTATATCTCCTCCTGATATTTCCCATTGGAAATTCACTTCAGGCTGATTAGGGACTTCATAGGTTTGAATACCTAGACCGACAATCGTATTTCCTTGAATTGTACCCGGTTGCGCAGGCGCTGAAGTTATGGTGACAGGTTGAACAATTAGAGCAGACGTGCCACAGATGTTTTCCTGAATCACTCCAAGTTGCTGAACACCAACACTCCTCCACTTTACTTCTATTTTTGATTTCCCCTGCCCCGTGATGATCTCTCCTCCCACAATTGACCAAGTATAGGTAACGGCAGTGATCTCTGGAAGGGAGTAGGAATAAATGGGACCTACACAGGCTTTTCCTTCTCCAGAAATTTGATTTATGGGAGGAATTTGATTTACAACTACGGGAATGAATGAAGTTTCTCCATTTCCGCAGAAATTTATACGACTTACAAATACCCCATTATTTCCCTTGCTAGTCCATAAGACTTCGATTTCTTGAGTGCCTTGACCAGATTGAATTTGTCCCCCATCTACTCGCCAGACTATTGAAGAGCCGAGTTCTGAATTATCTTGAATGTTATATTTCTGTATGGTAAGGCAAGTAGTTTGAGCGCCAGAAATCTCACTTAGATCACCTGGCGGCACACATATATAATTTAGGATCGTCCCATCATCCCCTACAGCATAGGCGACCGTTGGATTACCCGCGCTTACGCTGGTAAGATTCCGAACTGTCCCGCTTGGCACTTCTCCCCAGGTTTCTCCACTATCATTGGTGACAAAAGTTTTCCCGCGATCTCCGACGATAAAACCTATCGAATCGTCCCAGAAATCCACCGAATTCAAATTTTCGGTTTCGCTTATTTCTATCTTTCGCCAAGTCCTGCCTTTATCTTCAGATTTTAGGATTACTCCTTTATTTCCCACAATAACGGCTGTAGAGGAATCTACTTTGGCGAGGGCATTGAGATTTTCAGTAGTGAGTTTTGGGAGATTTTCCCAGATATTTCCACCATTTGACCAACTGATTTGACCATTATCACCCATTGCAAAACCTACTTGAAAATCGAAAAATGTCACATCTCTCAGATTTTCACTGGTGTTGGTTTGCACATTACTGTCCCAAGTACCTCCGGAGTCAAAAGAGCGGGCGATGTAACCATTATTTCCTGCTATATAGGCGACAGAGGGGGCAAAAAGATAGAAGCCATTAATCGTTTTTGTAGTCTGGGCAGGGACCGCTACCCAGCTTGTCCCGGAATTTCCTGTTCGGTACATTTTACCGGATTCTCCGGAAACATAGCCAAAGCCAGTATTCCAAAAGTCAATGCTAATAATCTTAATTGGCTCGGGAATCGGCCGACGAATAAGGGTAAGCGCCGAATTACCGGTTACAAAAAGCTCTCCTCGCTCCCCAGAAATGAATCCAAATCGATCTGTTTTAAAATCTGTTCTTGTGAGATTATTTCGAATTCCCAAAAGGCGTTGAGAATAACTCGAACCTGAATTAGTTGAACTGATTAAATTCCCGTTAGGACCAACTGCAAAAAGCTGCGAGGTAGATGGTTTGAAGGCTAAATTTGTAACAGCTCCGGGAGTAGTGGCGCCCAAATTAATTTTGGAAAAATTCGTCCCCGAATTTGCTGATCGGATGGCAGTAGCGGATTCTCCTACGATATTGATAATCCTTGCATCCAAAGTTGAGATTGCAACTTTTTTCAGCGTGGTACTGACGGGTGAATTCAATTTAGTCCAATTCACTCCCCCATCAATGGTTTTTAATACTGTTCCCAGTTCTCCAGCGGCATAGCCAGTCCTTGAATTTGAAAAAGCAATTCCCTGCAAATTCACGGTTTGAGCTGAGTTAAGTGTAATCCAGGAATCACCCCCATTGCTAGTTCTAAGAATTTTTCCGCGGTCCCCAGCGATAAATGCGGAATCGGGAGAGGTAAAATAGAGGTCATTTAAAGATTCGGTGGTCCCTGAATTGATGGTAGACCAAGTTTCGCCGCCATTCGATGAACTCAGAAGGGTGCCTAAATTGCCCACTGCGAAAAGACTACTTTCCGAGAAAAAGAACACACTCTTTAGTACTGCTGAAGTATTCGAAATCGCTTTGGTCCAAGAGTCACCCCCATTTCGACTAAAGTAGATCATACCGTTTTCTCCTACAGCTACTCCCGTCGTTTCATTTAGGAAATCTACGTCCTGAAGCTTACCTTCAAACGTAAAGGGTATTTCTTCCCAAGATATTCCCCCATTGGTACTGCGGAGTATGATCCGCTCCCCTACAATAAACCCTAGATTTTCATTGATCCAGTCTATGGATTCGAAGTCCAGACCCCAGCTCTGCATTCTAGTCCAGGTCTGCGCGAAGGCTGCCAGATTAAGAAAAAAACAAAAAAAAGTAATATATAGAAATTTACGCATTCGCTCAATTCAAGAATTCAAACAAGACTATATGATTTGTTCCGTTTGAAAGTTAGTCGATAATTTTAGGAATATTAGAATTCTAATTTCTTATGTGGGCGATGATTTGTAGATTTAATAAGTATAAAGTCTTTAAATAGCCATGAAAAATAATATTTCCCTATGTATTCTGATCCTTTTTACCACCTCATGCGGACCGCAAGAAAGAGTATCTAAGGAAGTATTTGATGCAGTCAATGATAAGATGGAGGTAAAAAAGCTTTCAGATTTTGAGATTATTGAGGAAGCAATGGTCTGGGGTGACTCGATCAGTATAGAAGCACAAGATCAATTGATGTCCAATCTTCAAAAAGCAGTAGCAGAAAAGGGAGTTGATGGAGCCGTGGAATATTGTAATGTGAACGCTACCGCTATTCTAGATGAGATTGCTGATAAGTATGGGGTCAGCATACGTAGGGTGTCCAATCGCGATCGAAATCCAACCGACAAGCCAAATAAAGATGAAGTTCCACTTTTAGAAGCGTATGAGTATAATGCAGAAAATGGAATAAAAAGTGAGCCGAATATTCAAAAAATAGAGAATGGAGACGTGTTGTTGTATACAAAAGCAATTGTGATTCCGGGAGTATTTTGTCTGATTTTCCAAGGGGATTCAGTTAAAGAAATTGACTCGAAAACTCTTCAAAAAATAGATTCCATATATTCTAATGATCAAGCTAAAGGTCATCAAATTGGAGATTTAAGAGGAATGTGGTCAATCAGAATACCAAAAAAAGCTGTTGTTTTAAGATTATAGCGACATATTTTACTTTTTAATTAAGCCATTTTTTCTTTAGGTATTATTTTTTTTAGCCTCCATTAATCCTCCTATTTTTCTTGGAGAGAACTATTTTGGTCGAATTCATTTAGTAGTCTTATGGAATAACATTAAATGCGTTCTGATAAAAAGTAAAAAAGTACTGGTAAAAACAAAAAAGTTGCATTTTATCAGCACGCATCTTGTTTTTTTTTATAAATTACATTGAAAAATTTATATTTCAATGTAATTGTCTGCAATCTTTAATTTTTGCAATTCCATTAATAAAGGCAGCAAGAGGGATATTAATTTTTAATGAAAGTGAATTTCTCAACTGAGTACAGATGGGGATAAATAAATTTTATTGCTCTTTCTTTAATTAACACATAGGCCCCTATGCTCCTGAAAAACTTTATTAATCCGAAGCTATTCATCTTGGCAACAGTTTTTTGTCTCGGATTGAATAGCATAACACTAGCACAGACCCAGGAGGTGTCTGGTGTGGTAATTTCAGGAGAGGATAATTTGCCTTTACTTGGTGTGTCTATCCTAGTGAAAGGTACTACCACTGGTATTGTCACCAACATTGATGGTAAATTTTCGCTCAATGTGTATGGTCCCGCGGATGTATTAGTATTTTCATTTATTGGCTTCACTGCTATGGAAGTGACAATTGGTTCTAAAACTACTTTTGATATCAGCTTGTTACCTTACACAAAATCGCTAGAAGAAGTGATTGTAGTGGGTTATGGGGTGCAGAAAAAGGAGACCATTACAGGTGCTGTAGCAACTGTAAAAGGAAAGGAACTGACCAAGTCTCAGGCAATGAACTTGTCTAACTCCATCGCTGGCCGTATGGCTGGTGTGGTAGCGGTGAACAGAAGTGGTGAGCCAGGTTATGACGGTTCGAGTATTCGTATTCGAGGTTCCAATACACTTGGGGATAACAGCGCATTAGTTGTAATCGATGGTATTCCTGCAAGAGCGGTTGGATTTGAGCGATTGAATCCAAATGATATCGAAAGTATCTCTGATTTGAAGGATGCTTCTGCTGCGATTTATGGATCAAGAGTGGCAAACGGTGTGATTCTAGTAACTACTAAAAGAGGCACGGATGGTGCGCCGGAGCTGACCTTCCAAGTGAATCAAGGATTTGCTCAGCCGGCGCTACTTCCTGAGTTGTCAAATTCTGCTCAATATGCAAATGCACTCAATGATTTAGATATCTATGCGCTTCCTACTTCAGAATGGGCCGCCGCTAATCAAGCCTATAAGCAAAGTGGAGAATACACAAGACCAAATGGTCAAGTGAGATCTGCACCATATACTCCTTCTGAAATTGAACTTTATAAGAATGGTTCGGATCCTTGGAATTATCCAAATACAGACTGGTATGGCGAAACGGTGAAAATCCGGTTGTGATTACCACTGATCAGACTGGATATAGCACGGATAAAAGAGGTTATATTCAGACTACAGGTACACTTGAAATAAAAATACCTGGAGTGGAAGGTTTGAAATTTACTGGAACAGCTGCTATTGATAAATACATCCAAGCCACTAAAAAATGGCAGATTCCATGGACATTATATGAGAGAGGAAATGGATTTGAAGCAGATGGAGTGACTCCAGTATTGGTGCCAAGTAAAAGAGGTCCGGCTGAGCCACGATTAGCTGAGTCTTCTGCTCAACAGTTAAATATTCTACTCGGTCGAGTAGTGAATTATGACAAGAAGATCAATGATATTCATACTGTAAATATAGTAGCAGGAGTAAACCGTGAAACTATTGAAGGAAATAACTTCAATGCATACAGAAGATTCTTTTTATCCAATGCAATCGATCAGATGTTTGCTGGAGGTGATCTTCAAAAGGATAACGGTGGAGGTGCCATCAATAGAACTCGACTGAACTACTTCGGTAGAGTCGCGGAGATAAATAATGAAAATAGGCTATGAGAAAAATAGTATATGTAGGGAATAATTTACCAGCGAAAAATCCTACCACTTTAGTGCAATTGTCCGCATTATTAGGTGAATCTGGTTTTAATGTAACTATTTATTCAACTAAAAAGAATAAGTTGTTACGCTTGTTCGCGATGTGTAATGGGGTTCTTA
The DNA here is from genome assembly GCA_047612305.1 of Planctomycetota bacterium. Taxonomy (GTDB): domain Bacteria; phylum Bacteroidota; class Bacteroidia; order Cytophagales; family Cyclobacteriaceae; genus Algoriphagus. The sequence continues at coordinate 11,339 of JBLGAM010000043.1, forward strand.
AACATCGAAATGCTGACTATCTATTAATAGATACCTATAGCACTACCAATTTTCTGTATGCATTAATTGTATCACAATTGGCAAGGCTTTTATCCATAAAATACATTCCAATACTACACGGTGGAAATTTACCAATCAGGCTCCAGCAAAATCCGTGGCTTTCAAGATTGATCTTTGTGAATTCCTATGTAAATGTAGCACCTTCAAAGTATTTATTAAATAAGTTTAAGAAACGGAATTTTAATACCGTATTTATTCCAAATGTGATTGCGATAGAAAAATATGCTTTTGAAGAGCGTGTCAAACTTCAACCTAAAGTATTATGGGTGCGTGCATTTGATAAAATATACAATCCGCTAATGGCTATTAAAGTACTCATATTGCTAAAATTAAAATACCCCAAAGCAAAATTATGTATGGTTGGGCCTGATAAAGATGGTTCTATGGAACAAGCAAAAGAATTAGCAGAACAGAAAGGGGTTTTAAATTCGGTAGAATTTACAGGCATTTTAACAAAAAAAGCTTGGATTACTAAAGCTGAAGAATTTGATATTTTTATAAATACAACTACCGTTGATAATATACCAGTAAGTGTTATTGAGGCTATGGCATTAGGTTTACCTGTAGTTTCAACAAATGTGGGAGGAATGCCCTATTTAATAACAGATTCAGTAGATGGGATTTTAGTGGAAAGTAACAATGCTGTGATGATGAAGGGAGAAATCATTGAATTATTAAACAACGTAGATAAAGTAAAAAAAATAACAAAAAATGCACGAAAAAAGGCGGAAAAATTTGATGCCGTATTTGTGAAACAGCAATGGATTAATTTGTTAAAATAATGTTTTCAAGATTACTATTTATGTTCCTAACTGCTTAAATAACTGGACCGGTTTTGTTGGCTAAACTAGGAAGCAATGATCTGGGTTGACTTGATCAGTATAGAAGCACAAGATCGATTGATGTCCAATCTTCAAAAAGCAGTAGCAGAAAAAGGAGTTGATGGAGCCGTGGAATATTGCAATGTGAATGCTATGCTAGATGAGGTTGTGCTGATAAGTATGGGGTCAGCATTCGTAGGGTGTCCAATCGCTATCGAGATCCAACCGACAAGCCAAATCAAGATGAAGTTCCACTTTTAGAAGCGTATGAATATAATGCAGAAGATGGGATAAAAAGTGAGCCGAATATTCAAAAAATAGAGAACGGAGACACGTTGTCGTATACAAAAGCAATTGTGATTCCGGGAGTATTTTGTCTGAGGTGCCATGGGGATCCAGTTAAAGAAATTGACTCGAAAACTCTTCAAAAAATAGATTCCATATATTCTAATGATCAATCTAAAGGTCATCAAATTGGATATTTAAGAGAAATCTGGTCAATCAGAATACCAAAAAAAGCCATAGTCAACCGATTATAAATCCTTCATAAGTTTTCTCTAAAAAATTGCCTAGTCTTATCTAGAATCTCATTGAACCCATGCCTGTCTTCAAAAAATCGCTTTTCTTTTTACTTTTCATACTATTGAATCTTTCCTTATGGGCATTTGGCATTTTTCAATATGCTCATTTTGAGTCTTATACCCAGAAAATACCAGGAACACAAGTAGTTTTCGATATGACTCCGATTCAGGCTGGTTCTTTCAAGATGGGGAATGATGATTCCCGAAATCTAGATGAAAGACCTGCTCATGAAGTAAAAATAGATGCATTCTGGATGGGAACTCATGAGGTAACTTGGGATGCTTTCGAACTTTTCTTGGATAAAAACTATGAATTGGCGATTTCAGAAGAACCAATTGGAGAACGGGTAGATGGTTTGTCCCGACCTAGTTTACCCTACCTAGATATGACTTTTGGGATGGGAAAAGAGGAAAAGCCAGCAATTGGAATGACTCAATATGGAGCGATCCAATATTGCCATTGGTTGTTCTTAAAAACCGGAATTTTCTATCGACTTCCAACTGAAGCAGAATGGGAATATGCTGCAAAGGCTGGCTCAAATACCATGTACTTCTTCGGGGATGATCCAAAAGCGTTAGGTGATTATGCTTGGAATGCTGAAAATTCGAATGAATCTACTCAAAAAGTGGGAGCCAAAAAGCCAAGTCCTTGGGGACTATATGATATTTATGGGAATGTGCTGGAATGGACTTATGATCAATATGATATTAATTTTTATAAAAGATCAGCGGAAGAAAATCCGGTGAACCCTGCTGAAAAATTGTATCCAAGAGTAGTTCGGGGTGGAAGTTTTGCCAGTTCACCGATTGAAGCCACCTCATCTAAGCGATTCCTGAGTAGCCCAGATTGGAAGCGAATAGATCCCCAAATCCCAAAGAGCCAATGGTGGTTTCCTGAAGCCCCATTTTTGGGTCTGAGACTCGTGCGACCATTGAGTCCTCCTTCACCGGAAGAAATTAATGCCTATTATACAAAAAGCCCAATTACTGATTATTAACCTTAAAATGACCCGATTATGAAAAACCTGAATTCAAGAAGAGACTTCATCAAAACCGGCGCTCTAGTGACCGGCGGAGTCTTAGCATCCCCTTTTATTGTACCTGGAGCATACGCTGCCCCGGTGAATGAACTGAAACTTGCAGTCATTGGCTGTGGTGGAAGAGGAACAGGAGCAGTATTTCAAGCGATGGAAACTGGACACCCTATCAAATTGGTTGCGATGGCCGATGCCTTCCGAGATCGACTAGATAATAGTCATAAATTAATCCTGGAAAAATATGGCGCTTCCAAAGTCGCAGTGCCAGAGGAGATGAAATTGACAGGTTTTGAAGGATATAAAGAGGCAATTGCTGCAGCGGATGTGGTGATTTTGGCTACACCTCCTGGTTTCCGTCCGATGCACTTTGAGGAAGCTGTTAAGCAGGGGAAGCAGATTTTTATGGAAAAACCAGTGGCGACCGATGCTGCTGGAATCCGAAGAGTGCTCAAGGCAGCTGAAGAAGCAAAGGCGAAAAAGTTAAATGTGGTCGTGGGATTACAGCGACATTATCAGAATAACTATCGAGAGACGATCAAAAGAATTCATGATGGAGCCATTGGAGATATTACCGGAGGACAAGTGTATTGGAATGATGGGGGCGTTTGGGTTCGAGAGCGTCAGCCTGGTCAGACCGAAATGGAATATCAAATGCGGAACTGGTACTATTTCAATTGGCTCTGCGGCGATCACATCACCGAGCAACACGTACACAACATTGATGTGGCCAACTGGGTGAAAAAAGGCTATCCGGTCAAAGCAGAGGGTACGGGAGGAAGACAGGTTCGTACTAGCAAAGAGACTGGGGAAATTTTCGATCACCATGTGGTGAGTTTCACCTATGCTGACGGTTCTGTGATTCACAGTGAGTGCAGACACTTTCCTGGTGCAGCCAACCGAGTAGATGAGTCTTTTCAAGGGACCAAGGGAAAAGTTTATATGAGTGGAGGCAACCATGGGGTTTTAACAGACTGGAAAGGAAATGAGCTCTACAATCATCCACGCGATAACCAGCCAAACCCTTATCAGCAAGAGCATGATGAGCTTTGGGCTGTTTTGATGAAAGGTGAGTATAAGTTTGCAGACGCTGAAAATGCCGCGAAGAGTACAATGACTTCCATCATGGGCCGATATGCGACCTACTCAGGCAAGCCACTGACTTGGGATGAGGCAATGAACGGTTCTGTGGATTTGTTCCCCGAGCGCTTAGCTTGGGATGCGATGCCTAAATTACTACCGGGCGCAGATGGCTACTATCCTCATGCTGTACCTGGTAAAACTAAAGTGATCTAAACTATGGAACGTAGAAATTTTATCAAAAATATAGGGCTGACGACAGCAGTTTTGGGTGTCTCAGGAGCTTCTACCCTTTCCGCTTTTGGAAGTAAGAAAGCTGAACCCACTTTTAATATGGATTTTGCCCCCCATTTTGGAATGTTTAAGAACTCGGCTCCAGGAGGAATATTTGATGAGTTGAGATTCATGGCAGATCAGGGGTTCCGCTCCTTAGAGGATAACGGTTTGCTCAAGCGATCTGTGGAAGATCAGGAGAAAATCGGAAAGCTTTTAAACGAGCTAGGTATGCGAATGGGGGTCTTTGTGGTTGATGGAGGAGATAATTGGAAGACCTCACTGACAACTGGAAAAAAAGAATTCTTGGATGTTTTCTTAGCTACTTGTCGTCAATCCGTGGAAGCCTCAAAGCGTGTGGATGCGAAATGGGCAACTGTTGTTCCCGGGTTTTTTGATCGAAATCTTCCGATGGGAATTCAGACAGGAAATGTTATCGACGCCCTTCGCAAAGGATCTGAAATTTTGGAACCGCATGGATTGACTATGGTATTGGAACCTTTGAGCGATACACCGGATCTTTTTCTTCGAAATGCAGACCAGACACACATGATTTGTAAAGCTGTGGATAGTCCCAGCTGTAAAATCCTCTATGATATCTACCATATGCAGCGTAATGAAGGGAACTTGATTGCAACAATGGAGAAAACATGGGACGAAATCGCCTATATCCAAATCGGAGATAATCCGGGAAGGAAAGAGCCTGGCACAGGAGAAATCCACTATGGTAACGTATTTAAGTACGTCCAAGAAAAGGGTTTCAAAGGAGTGATGGGAATGGAGCATGGTAATGCATTGCCGGGTGTAGATGGAGAAAAAGCACTAATCGCGGCCTACAGAAATGTAGATATTAAGAACTGAATTAATGAATAGAATGTGTATTGGACTTTCTGTCCTAATCTTTTGCTTTTCCTGTAATCAAAAATCCTCAGAATTTTCTGCTGAACCGCTAGGTTGGGAGATCTTAGAGACGCCTGTGGACGTCTCTTTGAGAGGGCTCTCCCCACTTACTTCTGATATTGCATGGTTCAGCGGTGCCAAGGGGACTTGGCTCAAAACACTGGATGGAGGAAAGACTTGGGAGCATGGGGTGATTGATGGATTGGTAGAAGTGGATTTTCGATCCATTCAGGGATTTGACGCAGAACATGCAATTGCTGTTTCAGCAGGTCAGCCTTCGGTCATCTACAGGACCTCGGATGGAGGAAAGTCTTGGATACTTACCCATAAAGAAGGGCCAACGGCTTTTCTAGATGGCATTACCTTCTCAGATCAAAACACTGGCTTTGTACTTGGGGATCCAGCTGATGGCAAATGGATGATTTTAAAGACAGTTAACCAAGGAGAATCCTGGTTTGCGATTCCTAACCTTCCAGAGGTTGTGGCTGGAGAAGCAGGATTTGCAGCTAGTGCCAGTTCGATGATCGCAATGGGGGACTTAGTGGTGCTCGGCAGTGGTGGAAAAGAGTCTAATCTCCACGTTTCAAAAGATGGTGGAGACAGTTGGAAGAAATTCAAATCTCCCTTGATTCAAGGAGAAGGTTCGCAAGGCATCTTTGCATTAACAGGATTGAGTGCTGGTGAAATAGTCTGCGTAGGTGGAGATTACTTGGACGACGGGATGAGTCAGGGTAATGTTGGTGTATTTTTGACTGTATCTAATGATTGGGTGGAGATTCAAAATCCACCTTCTGGATATCGATCAGGAATAACTTACTTCTCGCAGGCGGAATGGCTAATTACTGTAGGACCAAACGGCTCAGATTTTTCTAATGACGGAGGGATCAATTGGAAGAGTTTTTCAGAAGAAGGATTTCATGCTGTGAAAACAGGGGGTGCAACAGGATCAGTCTGGGCTTCTGGGGGAAATGGAAAAGTTGCAAAATTAGTGTTTTGAGAATAGTTGGCTATTGGATTAAGAATTAGAAGAATTATTCAATTTTAAATAAAATAATAAATTAGTTTTTATGAAGGCTCGAGCTTTATTATTTAAATTGATATTTTTGAAGGGAGTTCACGTGAAATCTTAGTAAATTAATAATAGAATGTTTGAAATAATTCCATCGATATGGTTGATCAACGGAAAATGTGTCCGGTTAAAAAGGGGTGATTTTGCTACGGAAAAGGTTATTTCAGATAATCCTCTTGAGATCGCCCAAGCATTTGAGGCGATTGGTCTAACCCGACTTCATTTGGTAGACTTGGATGGAGCTAGAAGAGGGGAGCCCAAGAATTACCATATTTTGGAGGCAATTAAGGGTTACACAGATTTGAAAGTGGATTTTACCGGTGGGATTACTACTGATGGAGATGTAATCAAATCTTTTGAATTTGGAGCATCTTCAGTTACTATAAGTTCTGCAGCAGCGAATCACCCTGAGAGATTTGCACAGATTCTACTTTCCTATGGGAGAGAAAAAATCAATCTTGCAGCTGATGTGAATCCTTCTGATTATAAAATCAAGATCAGAGGCTGGCTTAAAAAGACAGAAATTGACCTATTCGAACATATCGAATTTTTCTATGAAAGAGGATTGAAATATTTGAAGTGTTCTGATGTGACCAGAGATGGATTGGCGGAAGGACCTAATTTCACGCTTTTCCAAGAGATTAGGGATCGATTCCCATCCATCCATCTAGCAGCAAGTGGAGGCGTTAGAGGAATAGATGATTTTAGAAAACTACGAGAAATGGGAGTGACAGCTACTGTATTCGGAAGAGCTTACTATGAGGGCCTAATTAGTATAGACGAGTTGAAAGAGTTTAATGACGAGAACAAATAAAAAAAAGAGGCTTTTGCCTCTTTTTTTTATTTTCAGTCAGCTTTAAATTTATCTACGATATATAAAAAGATATTGAAATTTAGAGTAGAAGGAGCCGGTTCTGGTTTTTTGCCTTCCCCTACTAGGCCAAGTTCTTTTTTTGCAGCGCCAATTTTTGGACTCGGAACCAAACTTCTATTTAGTATTGGAATTGTTGAAGTAGCGTCATTAGCCGATGGAGAAATATGAGAATTGGATCTCTCAACAGGTTTAATCATATCTGTTTCTACTTTCCCCATGTCTTCTTGGGCAAAAGAAACTTCTGAAAAAAGACAGAAAGCCAAAACAGCAAAGCTGAAAATGGTAATTTTTCTGAAATTAAAAGTAACTGAATATGACATAATTAATTTTTGGGTCCCATGTCTTAACTTGGGTTAGTTAAAAAGGTTACTAAAAGTAGTGAAAAATTCAACTATGCAAACGATTGATTACGAAGATTTCGAAAAAATTGACTTTCGTGCGGGGACAATTATTGAAGCTGAAGATTTTGTGAAGGCTAGAAAGCCATCCTTTAAAATTTGGGTTGATTTAGGTCCTGAAATTGGAATAAAAAAATCCTCAGCTCAAGTAACGACTTATTACAAAAAAGAGGATTTGATAGGGAAACAGGTCGTGTGTGTTTGTAATTTCAAACCCCGACAGATTGCTGATTTCATGTCTGAAGTATTGGTTACAGGATTTTTGGGTGCAGAAGGAGGAGTCATTTTGACTGTTGTAGAACGTCAGGTGCCAAACGGAGCCAAACTTCATTAATCATTCCTTCTTTGTTCAGATAAAATTTACTGGGTCAGGAAAATTGAAGACAAAGCCAGTTTTAAGTATGGCGCTAGGATCAATTAGGCGTTGTGCTATGTTTTCATTGTTTTGATAGCTCTTTGGAGGAACGATATCTAGTTTTAGAGCATTCGCTTCCAAAACATCCCGTTTTTTAGGATGAATTGGAGCCACGCCATTGAAAAGGCGATTCCAAAGATTAGTAGAAATTACCCATTCGATCATCCGGACCGCATCGGCCTGGTGAATGTAATTCACACGACTTTCTCCATCCACATGCTCTTTTCCTGAAAAATAGTTGATCGGAATTCGATCTGCTCCCATTAATCCGCCAAATCTAATAATAGTCGATTTAAATGAATCATTCGATTGGAACAACTCTTCTGCCCTGAGCAAAGTGTGATTTCCCGAATTAGGAAGTGTAATTATCTCCTGCTCCTGATAGTTGGCCGAACTTGAGTGCTTTGGATAAACGCCAGTGCTTGAGATAAAAATTATTTTTTTGGTGTCGGAATTAATCAGAAGATCGCGAAGATATTTTAATTGCTCTAAGTAAAACTCTGCTGACTGATGTTTTGACTTAGAAGGAATCATGATTATCAGAATATCAGCATCAAAAAGCGTTTGAAACCCAAGTCCTATTGGGTGTGGATTTAATTTAAAAAAGACAGTATCAATTCCTTTTTTTTCAAGCACATTCTTTTTCTCTAGTGAAGTAGTACTCCCGATTACTTGAATCCCTTGATTTAGTAGTGCTTCAGCTAAAGGGAGCCCTAGCCATCCGAGACCGATAATTGAAATCCTCATAGTCGATAAAATAAAAAAACCTCCCTATAAATAAACGGGAGGTTCGGATCTTAATCTTTTTTTGGCATGGTTCCTAGAATGTAATCCCAAAGTGGAGTACTTACCCCAAATCTAGAGTCTGGATTCTTGTAATGATGAATCGCGTGGTTTACCCAAAGAGCTTTCAGAAAATTCTTTGGGGGCTGATAGGCGTGAACAATAAAGTGCACTGACAAATACCCAGCATAACCAATCAAAAACCCTGGAAGAAAATAATAGGCAAATTCTCCCATGATCAACGTAAAGATCAAATAAAGGATAACCGAATATGCCGCACTGACAAAAGGAGGCATCGCTAATCTATCCTTATCTTTTGGATAGTCGTGATGTACTCCATGGACACTGTACTGAATTTTGTCTTTCATCGGCGTATCATGATCCATATGAAAAAAATATTTATGCATCATATACTCGACAAATGTAAAAAACACGAGTCCTGCTAAACAAATAAGTAATCCTGTGCCAACTGAAATCTCTGTCTCTGTGTAACCGACATAATAGGATATACAGGCCAATACCAAAAACATGGTGATAGGAATAGAAATATGGGTTCTCGACATCCTCTCTAGCATAGGGTTTGAGAACATGTGTGCTGAACCAAGGTTGTCTGGTTTTTCCAATCTTCCAATCTTTTTCATACGCAAATTTGATCAGTACTAAACAATAGTTTAAAAATTTAATCTTTTATTCTTTACTTCAAAGATAAGGAAAAGTGATTTTTAATGATACTTAAGTAAGTAAAATTCCTTAACTAGAAGTTAAATACTTGCTAAAGTATTTTTAATAATCTTGTTATAATAAGCTACATACATTGGCAAGATCTCCGATATATCAAATTCTTTTGCACGAGCTAGGGCATTCGCTTTGAAGGTAGGAAGGTTTTTTTCGTCCAAAATAAACAAGGCTTTTTCTTTCATATCCTGTACGTCTCCAACATCGGAAACAAACCCTGTGACTCCGTTAATGTTCAATTCAGGAATTCCTCCCGCATTGGAAGAAAGAATGGGAACCTCGCATGCCATTGCCTCTAAGGCGGCTAAGCCAAAGCTTTCCTTTTCCGAAGGCATCAAGAATAAATCTGCGACAGATAATACCTCTTCGACTGCATCAAGTTTTCCAAGGAATCTGGTATCATCGCTGGTGCCTAATTCACGACAAATTCGTTCCATTTTATCTCGCTCTGGACCATCACCTACCAATAATAATTTGGCAGGAATTACTTTTCTAACCTCAAAAAATACTTGTATTACATCCTCCACTCGTTTTACTTTTCTGAAATTTGAGGTGTGAACCAATAGCTTTTCGCCATTAGGACAAATTGCGGTTTTGAAATGCTCTTTTTTTAATCGTTTGAAGCGATCCAAATCAATAAAGTTTGGGATTACTTCAATATCTCTGGTCACATCAAAATGGGCATAAGTCTCTAATTTCAAATCTTCGGAAACAGAAGTAACACCATCTGATTGGTTGATGGAGAAGGTGACTACCGGCTCATAGCTGGGGTCTTTTCCGACCAATGTGATGTCAGTGCCATGTAAAGTGGTAATTACTGGAATTTGGATTCCCTGCGTTTTCAGAATTTGCTTGGCCATGTAGGCTGCAGAAGCATGTGGGATCGCGTAATGAACATGAAGCAAATCCAATTTTTCATACTTAACAACACTGACCATTTTACTAGCAAGGGCTAGTTCATAGGGAGCATGCTCAAACAAAGGATAGCTTTTGATGTCTACTTCGTGGTAAAATAGATTTTCGCTAAAAAAATCTAACCTAGTAGGTTGGCGATAGGTGATAAAGTGTACTTCGTGACCTAACTTGGCCAATCCTTTACCCAATTCAGTGGCTACTACTCCGCTTCCTCCGAAAGTGGGGTAACAAACAATTCCAATTTTCATGTTAAATAAATAATGCTGGTATTGCAAACGTCATTTGTAACACTCATAAACATTGTTTTTGTTCAATTTAAATTTTATTTATAGATCGGCTCCAATTCTATTGGGCTTTGGCGTCTGAAAATCAAGTGGATCACTTTGAGTTTTTTATTTTCTGTGATTTTTTGAGCATCCTCATTTTTGAATTTATATTATCTTCAGGCATCAAATTTTGATCCATGAATAGAAATAGTGCATTTATCGCAGTGACCTTGCTGATCTTTCAAAGTTGCACAAGTCCAATTAATACTAAAGTTAAAGAAGTTTCAAAGGTGAATCCAAGTGAACTTTGGTCGAAAAATCCTTGGCCGGAAATCCGGAAGGAGCGAATTGCCAAACTTTTGCCAGAGGCAATGAATGCCTCAGGAGTAGCTTGTTGGATAAGTATCTGTCGGGAAAATAATAATGACCCCATCGCATCGCATATTGGCGGGGAAAATGCCAGTGGTTCGGCTATTATCCTTTTTTATCTTGACCAGGAAGGGTTTCACTCGCTAGTTTTCTCTCCTGATGGTGAAGCTACCGCTTTGGACGAATTAGATATCCATGACACAGTAGTTCGAGTCGAGCGAGGAGTTTCCACACTAGATCAGGCGGCAGCCTTTATCAAGGAAAAGAATTTTAAAAACATTGCTATCAATACTTCAACTTCTAATGCACTTGCAGATGGACTCACTCATTCTCAGCATTCCGAACTAGAAAAAGCTTTAGGAACTGAATCTTCTAAACTTCTCTCCTCTGAGGAATTAATATATGAATGGCTTTCCATCAAACTTCCTGCGGAGGTTGAAATCCTTAAGCAAGCAGCACAATTAGCCTCGGATTTTCAATATGATGCCTATCAAATGATTGTGCCAGGCAAAACTACCGATGCAGAAGTAGCTAAATTTTTGAAAGCTAAAATGGTTGAGTATGGAGTCACTGATGCTTGGCATCCTGATCAAAATCCAAATGTCAACTCAGGAATTGATCGAGGGCATTCGCATGCTACTGATAAAGTAATTCAAGGTGGAGACGTCATTCAGATTGATTTTGGAGTGAAACTCTACGATATCTGGGTGAGCGATATTCAGCGATTTGCCTATGTGCTCAAAGCTGGCGAGACTGAAGCTCCAGAGGCAATTCAAACTTACTGGAAAAATGGAAAAGCAGGAAGCCGAGCTGCTCTTGCCGCTATGAAACCAGGTGTAAAAGGAGTCGAAGTTGATCGTGCTCAGCGAGTACTGATGGATGCGGCAGGTTCTGAATATGTCATGTGGAGCACTGGTCATCCTGTTGGCTATGTGGCTCATGACGTTGGGCCAAATCTAGGGGGCTCTCAAAGCAAAACAATTCGTCCCGCAGCTGAGAAACTGCTCAAAGCAGGAATGACCTTCGCCTTTGATGGGTTCCATTGCTGGGAACTACCAGATGGAAATACCAAAACAATCTCGGTAGAGGAAATGGCAGTGGTGACGGCTGATGGCGCTCATTATTTGATCGAGCCTCAGGAAGATTTGATTTTAGTTGGGAAGAAATAAAACCCATTTAGAAAAATCAAATGTTCCGACTTAGCAAATAATAAAGAAAGAAAAGGGAGTCTAGTTTTTGGAGAAGGGTAAAATTTGAAATAAAAAAAGGGGGCAAATCATTATGATTTGCCCCCTTTTTTATTTTTTGCCTTTGAGCAAGGCTTGGTAAATAATGTCATGAATATCCGTTCGGATATTTTCAGTTAAGAGTTTGGTGTTACTTGCATCAGGATAAACTCGATTAGAAAGGAAGACATAGATCAAGTCATTTTCTGGATCTGCCCAGACACAAGTGCCTGTGAATCCTGTGTGTCCAAAGGTGCTTTTTGGAGCTAAATCTCCGGCAGAACCGCCACCGCCATTTCCTGGATTTGGTTTATCCCATCCCCATCCCCTGCGGCTTTGATTGGATTGCCTTTTGGTGAACGCACTTACCGTACTGTTTTTAATTAGACTTACATCGCCGTAGTATCCTTTGTTCAGCATCAGCTGCATCATCACTGCGAGGTCATTGGCAGTACCAAATAACCCAGCATGACCAGCAACTCCACCATACATCGCTGCTCCTGGATCATGGACGTAGCCCTGCACTTGTCTTTTTCTAAAGGCTACATCATTTTCAGTAGGGGCAATATTGTCCAAAGCCATCTTCAAAAAAGGATTGAAAGTCATGGTATATAATCCTAATGGAGTATAAAAATTTTGCTCCAAAAATACTTCCATCGGTTGGTTAACGAGGGATTCTACGACCGCCTGCATGAAATACATCGTGAGGTCTGAGTAGACATAACCGTATTTTCCTGTTCCAGCCGGTTTGGGTTGAAGCTTAGAGTCAATTGTCCATTGCCAGATTTTTTCACGTAAGTCATCTTGGCCATACATGTCATTGGAAACTGGCCTTGAAAATCCAGAGCTTTGAGTCGCATGATAGAACTCAGCTTTCCAAGCACCATTTTCAACAGTTTTTACATAATGAGGAATGTAGGCGACCAAACCTGCTTCATGTGCCATCACGTCTTTCAGTACCAATTTTTCTTTGTTTGTGCCTTTCAGCTCTGGGAGATAATCTCCGAGCGAATGATCCATATCCAGTTCACCCCTACTCTCCAAAAACATTACTGCCTGTGTAGTGGCCAATACTTTAGTGATCGAAGCAAGATCATAGACTGTTTCCGAATTAACCTTGGGACTATTCTTGTATTCCAATTGCCCATAAGAGCGCTCAAAGACTATTTTACCATTTTTAGCCACTAGTACATTGGCGCCGGGAGTGGCTTGAATAAGAATCGCGCGCGCCGCCACTTCATCGATTTTGTCGAGAATATCGCTGTCTAATCCAACGCTTTCTGGAGTTCCATAGGAAAGTCTCTCTAGCCCTGGTAACCAGCCACCGACTCCGTAAGAATACTGGCTGCTGATCGAAA